>VGRA01000020.1 GCA_016875515.1 Deltaproteobacteria bacterium
CCCCAGCGCCACCACCGCGCAGTCCCCGTCCGCGGTGCAGCTGCGGACGTAGTCCTCGGCGCGCGGGAGGCGCGGGGCGGCGCAGCTCGACAGGAGCAGGACCACCACCGCCGCTGCGAGGGCCATCTTCATGCCCTCACGCTTAAGGGGAGTGCTTCCGCCGGGTCAATGCCCCCCGCGGGCTACGGGTGCGACGCAGCCTTCTCGCGGCAGGGGGCGGACAGCTCCGCGGCATGGGACTGCAGGCACGCCTTCACCGCCTCCTTGCCCTTCACCCCGGCGCAGAACTTCTCCCGGTCCGCCTTGCAGGGGCCGCCGCGCGCCACCTTCTCTGCCTTTTCGCGGCAGGGGGCGGACAGCTCCGCGGCGTGGGACTGCAGGCACGCCTTCACCTCCGCCCTGCCCTTCACCCCGGCGCAGAACTTCTGCCGGTCCGCCTTGCAGGGGCCACCCTTCTTTGCCTTCTCCTCGGCGAAGGCGCGGCACTCGGGCGAGAGCTCCGCCTGGTGCTGGGCCAGGCACTGCACGATGGCCCCGCCGCCCGGTTGCACCCCGGCGCAGAACTTCTCCCGGTCTGCCTTGCAGGGGCCGGCGGCGGCGCCCCGGGCAGCCAGGGCGGTGGTGGCGAAGAGGACGGCAGCGGCGAGGGCGAGGCGCTTCATGGATGGGCTCACTGTGTGTGCAGCGGGTGGGGGAACGACGGCCTCTTCAACACGCCTGCGCGAGGAAAGTTGCAGCTACTGTGCAGCCCCCATGGCCCAGGACACCTGCCCGTGCGGAACGGGCGAACGCTACGCCGCCTGCTGCGGTCCCTTCCACAAGGGAACGGCCGAGCCTCCGACCGCCGAACGGCTCATGCGCAGCCGCTTCAGCGCCTTCGCCCGGCGGGAGGTGGCGTACCTCTGGCGGACGCTGGACGCGGACCACCCGGACCGCCAGAGGCCGGAGGAGGAGGTACGCCGCGAGCTGCTCGCCGCCTGCAACCGGTACCGCTACGTCCGCCTCCACCTGCTCGCCGCCACCGAGCGGCCCCCGGGCGAGCAGGCCGAGGTGACCTTCCGCGCCGAGGTGTTCGAGTCCGGCAAGGACCGCTCCTTCACCGAGCGCTCGCAGTTCCGCCACGACGGCGCGGGCTGGAGGTACCTCTCCGGCGAGCCGCGCAGCTGACCGTTCAGGGCGCGGGAGTCGCGGCGAACCCGCAAGTCCCGGCCTGGCACGCGGGGCGAGGGGCAGGGGCCCCGGCAGCTGCCGCCGGCGCCTCTCCAAAGTGGAGCGCCTCGGCCACCTCGCGGCGCCATGCCTTCACCGGGCGCAGCGCGTCCCGGCGGACGGGCAGCGGGGGCAGGCAGCCCGGGCCTTCGCTCGCCGTGCAATCGGCGTCCTTTCGGCAGGCCGTCCAGGCGGGGTTGGGCATCAGGTGGGAAAGCAAGGGGCCCGCCTCTCCCAGCGGGACCAGCGCCGAGTTGCACTGGGAGAGCCCCCGGTCTGGGTCTTCTTCCGTGAGCAGCAGTAACCCGCCGCCCGACGGCTCCCGCACGTCGCAGCTCGTCCCCCGCGCACGGTAGCGCTGGAAGGCGCCGCCCCGCGAGCAGGAAGGGAAGGGCGCGCACCCGTGGGTCCCTAGCCGAAGAAGACCTGCGCCACATCGAACAGCTCCGGGTCTACCCGCTTGAGCTGCTTCGTCGCCTCGGAGAGCGGCACGGACACCACCTGGTTGCCGCGCAGCGCCGCCATCTTCCCGAACTCGCGTGCGGCCACCATGTCGCACGCGTGGACGCCGAAGCGCGTGGCGAGCACGCGGTCGTGCGCGGTGGGCGTGCCGCCGCGCTGGATGTGCCCCAGCACCGACACCCGCGTCTCGAACCCGGTGAGCCGCTCAATCTCGTTCGCCACCAGCTGCCCCACGCCCCCCAGCCGCGGCCGCCCCGCCTCGTCCAGCGCGCCGGAGGTGATCAGCTTCTCCTCGCTGGCGGCGTCCAGCTTGATCTTCGTCCCCTCCGCCACCACCACGATGGAGAAGTTCCGCCCGCTCGCGTGCCGTCGCTGCAGGTGCTCTGCCACGCGGGAAAGGTCTGCCGGCACCTCCGGCACCAGGATGACGTCTGCCCCGCCCGCCATGCCGGAATAGGTGGCAATCCACCCCACGTGCCGCCCCATCACCTCACACACGATGATGCGCTTGTGCGCCTCCGCCGTAGAGTGCAGCCGGTCAATCGCCTCGGTGGCAATGGCCACCGCCGTGTCGAACCCGAAGGTGAAGTCCGTCCCGCCCAGGTCGTTGTCGATGGTCTTCGGCACCCCCACGATGGGCAGCCCCAGGTCCGACAGCCGCGCCGCCGCCGACAGCGTCCCCTCGCCGCCAATGGCCACGATGGCGCCCAGGTTGTTGCGCTCCACGTTCCGCTTCAGCTTCTCCAGCCCGTCCGGCACCTTGAACGGGTTGGTCCGCGAGGTGCCGAGGATGGTGCCGCCGCGGTGCAGGATGCCGCTCGTCGTCTCGCGCGTCAGCGGGAAGTGCTGGTCGTCGATGAGCCCCTTCCATCCGTCCCGCAGCCCCATCACCTCCAGGCCGTGGCGGTGCGCGCGCCGGACCACCGCGCGGATGACCGCGTTCAACCCGGGGCAGTCCCCGCCGCCCGTCAGCAGTGCGATTTTCATGGAGCGCGCTTCTAGCACCCTGCGTGCGGCTTCAGCGGAACGGCAAGCTCCCCACGGTGGCCCGGCTGCCGTCCGGCAGCTCCAGCTCCGTCCCCGGCTCCAGGAAGAGCCGGTGCACGTACCCCAGCCCAATGGCGCCGAAGCCCGGGCTCTGCACCGCGGACGTCACCCGCCCCACCACCTTCTCCCCCTTGCGCAGCTCCGTCCCGCGCGCGGGCAGGGCGCCGGTGAAGCGCAGGCCGGAGAGCTTCTTGTTCACCTGGCCGCGGAACGTCACCCGCGCAATCACCTCCTGCCCCAGGTAGCAGCCCTTCTGGTAGTGGATGCCGCGCTCCAGGTTGGCCTCCAGCGGGATGGTCACCTCGTCCATGTCCGCCCCCATCCGGCCCACCCCCGCCTCCACCCGCAGCGTCTCCAGCGCAGCGAGCGGCAGCAAGGTGGCCCCGGCCGCGGCCAGCTTCGCCTTCAGCGCCTCCTTGCCCGCCACCGGGACGAACACCTCCACCGCCGGCACCCCGTAGAGCGCGTGCTGCAGCAGCCACGTCCCGTCCGGTCCGTCCGCCACCGCGTTCCCCTCGGGCACGGGCAGCCCCGCCGCGCCCGCCACCTGCGGCGCCGCCGGGCCCACCAGAACCAGCACCGCCCGCTCGTCGGACGCCCCGTGCAGCTCCGCGTCCTCGGAGATGAGGAAGCGGGACAGGTGCCCGAGCAGCCGCTCCCCGTAGCCGGGCTCGGTGTCCAGCCACAGCTCCTCCGCCCGGACCAGCACCCGGCAGTCCGCCACCATGGCCCCCTTGGCGGTGCAGGCGGCGGCGTACGCCCACCGGCCCGGGGCCAACCCCTCCACGTCCTGCGTCACCATCCCGTGGAGGAAGGAGGCGCGCTCGGGGCCGACCAGGCGGACCGCCTCCCGCCCCGAGGCGTCCAGCAGACCGGCAGACTGCCGCAGGGCCGATTCATCAAGTGGGAATGCATCCATGGCGGGTCGTATATAAGGAAGCGCGCCGCGTGTTGCCTGCCATGAGCACCTCCACCGCCCCCACCGTTCGTCCCTTGGCTCCCGTGCTGCTGGTGGCCCTGTCGGCAGGGATGTGTCTGCTCGCTCTCTACGAGTGGATGGAGCTGCTGCTGCTCGCCGCCGGGGGCAGCACCGTCTGTTCGCTCAACGAGACCGTCAACTGCGGCGCGGTGTGGACCAGCCGCTTCGCCACGCAGGTGAACGCGGTGTCCGGCCTGCCCGTGGCGGGGTGGGGCCTCGTCTACGGCGTGGCCTGCCTGGGCAGCTCGCTGCTGCTCGTCAACCGGCTGCTCTCCGGGGTGGCGGCCGAGCGCTCGGTGGCCGCCGTCCGGCTGGTGGCCGCGGTGGGCCTGCTGGCCTGCGCCGGCCTCTTCTTCGTCACGCTGCAGCTGAAGGCGGTGTGCCTGCTGTGCCTGGGCACCTATGCCCTCACCTTCGGCTTCGCGGCGGTGGCCGCGTTCCTGCTGCCCGGGGCGCTGCTGCCGCTGCCGCGCGCGCACCTGCCTGGAGCCGTGGCAGAGGCCGCGTTGCTGGCCGCCGCCGCCTGGGTGCTGCTGCTGTACCCCGGGCTGCGCACCCGGGCGCTCAAGGCCCCCGCCTCCACCATGGGCGAGGGGCCGCTGCAGCTGGCAGACTTCCTCGCCGGACTGGACGGCGTGTCCCGCAAGGCGCTCGGGGAGGAGCTCAAGGCGTGGCAGCAGCGCCCCGTTCCTGCCGAGGCGGCGAAGTTCCCTGCCCGCGAGGTGGAGGGGCCGGTGGACGCCCCGGTGCGCGTGGCGGAGTTCACCGACGTGCTGTGCGGCCACTGCCGCGCATTGGCCGAAGGGCTGGACGCGGTGGTGAAGGCGGTGCCCGCCGGCCGCCTCCGCGTGGAGCCTCACCAGTTCCCGCTGGACAGCGAGTGCAACCGCAACATCGCCCGCTCGGACGGCACCGGGGTGCGCTGTGCCGCCGCCCGCGCGCTGGTGTGCATGGAAGGCACCGGCAGCTACGGCACGCTCTCCCGCAAGCTGTTTGCCGAGCAGCAGGGGCTCACCCGCGCGCGCGTGCTGGAGCTGGCCACCTCCGTGGGCAAGCTGCCCGCCGCCCAGCTGGAGGCCTGCATGGCCAGCCCGGAGACGCAGGCGAAAATCGACGCCGACATCCAGCTGGCGCTCGCCTACGGCATCCAGGGCACGCCGCTGGTGGTGGTCAACGGACGCGAGGTCTCGGCCTCTCCCGCCGTTTTGTACGTCCTTGCGGTGACGTCCGGCAACGTGGCGGACACCGCGCTGCAGGCGCTCGACCAGCCGTAGGCCGGCTCTGCCCGGCTCAGGGCAGGCGCTTGCAGAGCGCCACCAGCTGGTCCAGCGCCTTGCCCCAACCCTCGTGGAAGCCCATCCCCTCGCGGAGGGCGCGCGCCGCCGCGTCCGCGTGACGGACGGTGGCCCGGTAGCGGCAGCCGGTGGCGGTGGGCTCGAACTCCAGCGTGGCCGACATGCCGAAGCCGCCTTTGGGCAGGGGTGGCTGTGGGCGGAAGTCCGGCCCCAGGGCGCTCGTCCACGTGAAGCGGCGGCCGGGCACCACCTTCAGGAAGCAGCCCTTGCCCTCCGGCTGGCGCTCCCCCTCCGGGGACTCCATCACCGTGGCGAAGCAGCCGCCGGGGCGCAGCTCCACCTCCGCGTGCACCGTCATCCACGGCGCGGGGTGAACCACTGCACGAGCAGCGCCGGCTCCGTCCAGCAGCGGAACGCCTTGTCGGCGGAGACGTCGATGTCGCGCTCGAGCATCAGGTCCAGCGTGGGGTTCACCATCCGGGCATCTCCCGTGGGGGGCGGCCGGATGCTATGCGTCACGGCCATGGCCCACCGGAAGATTTTCGTGAACCTGCGGCTTGCGCTCTCCTGTGACAGCCGCGAGGAGGTGACCCGGATGTGCGAGACCGCGTTCGCCTCCGGCGGCCGCGCGTACCGGGCGCCGCAGGACCACGGCTTCATGTTCGCGTGGGCCTTCGAGGACCCGGGCGGCCACGTGTGGGAGCCGTTCTGGATGGACCCCGCCCACGTGCAGGGTTGAGCGCCATGGGCTCGGACGGGAAGAAGGACGGGAGGCAGGACGCCCCGTTCAACAACCCCTTCGCCGCGCTCGCCGCGAAGCGGGACGCGCTGCCCCCCGGGGAGCCTGTGCCCGTGCCCGCGGAGAAGCCGCAGAAGGGGCCCGCGCGCGCCGTGGTGCGGATGGAGCGCACGGGGCGAGGAGGCAAGGAGGTCACGGTGGTGGAGCAGCTGGGGCTGCCTCCCGCGGAGCTGGCCGCCTGGTGCAAGGCGCTGAAAGGCGCGCTCGGCTGCGGCGGTACGGTGGAAGGGGACAACCTTGTGCTGCAGGGGGACCAGCGCGAGCGCGTGGGGCCGCTGCTGGAGAAGCGGGGCGTCCGCAAGGTGACGGTGGGTTGAAGCGCCACCGCCACCCGCGGCGCCCCCGGGGCTACAGCGCCGCGATGAGCGCGTCGGTGAACTCCTTCGTCGTCGCGCTGCCGCCCAAGTCCCCGGTGCGCACCTTCCGCCCGGCGAACACCGTCTGCAGCGCCTTCTCCACGCGGGCCGCCTGCTCCGGCAGGTCCAGCCAGTGCAGCATCATCACCGCGCTCATCAGCAGCGCGGTGGGGTTGGCCAGTCCCTTGCCGGCAATGTCCGGCGCCGTGCCGTGCACCGCCTCGAACACCGCCGTCCGCTCGCCGATGTTGGCCCCCGGCACCAGCCCCAGCCCGCCCACCAGCCCGGCGCACAGGTCCGAGACGATGTCGCCGTACAGGTTCTCCATCACCAGCACGTCGAACTTCTCCGGGTTCTTCACCAGCTGCATGCAGAGGTTGTCCACGATGACCTCCTCGTAGGCAATCTCCGGGTAGTCCCGCGCCACGCGCCGGCAGCAGTCCAGGAACAGGCCGTCGGACAGCTTCATGATGTTCGCCTTGTGCACGGCGGACACCTTCTTCCGCTTCATCTTCCGCGCGTGCTCGAACGCGAACTTCGCGATGCGCGTGCTGGCCTTCTCGGTGATGATCTTCAGCGACTCCACCACCCCCGGCACCACGATGTGCTCGAGCCCCGCGTAGAGGTCCTCGGTGTTCTCGCGCACCACCACCAGGTCAATGTCCTGGTACCGCGTCTCCACCGCCGGGACGCTCTTGACCGGCCGCAGCGAGGAATACAGGTCCAGTGACTTGCGCAGCCCCACGTTGGCAGACGCCGGGCCGGAGCCAATGGGCGTCCCGGTGGGCCCCTTCAGCGCCACCCCGCTGCGCAGCACGGACTCAATGGTCTCCCGAGGCAGGTTGGACCCCGTGCGCGTGAAGACCTCCATGCCTGCCTCGCAGCGCTCGTACGAGAGCGGTGCCTTCACCGCCTCCAGCACCCGCACCGTGGCATCCGTGACCTCGGGGCCAATGCCGTCCCCGGGAATGAGCACGACCGTTCGTTGAGTGGACATGGCCCTCGCCCTTAGCAGGGGGCGGCCGCGTCCGTCACGCCCGCGCGCGCGGCTTGCGGGGCGGGGTGAGCGGGTAGGGGCGCAGGAGCAGCTCCCCCACCGCCAGCCGCCGCTGCCGGGGCCGGGCCTGCAGCTCCCCCAGCGGGCTCCGTCCCAGCCGCGCCAGCAGGAACGCCCCGGCGAAGAACAGCGCGAGGAGCGCCACCGAGACGAAGACGGGGCCGCCCGCCATCAGCCCCACGTGGGCCCGCTCCAGGAACTCGTTCCAGTCGCCCGCCGGCCGCGGGTGGCTGTAGACCTTCACCAGCCACGTCCCCATCAGGAGCACCAGCAGCGAGCCATACGCCCGGCTCATCCGCGTGGCGAGCGCGCTCGCAAACGACAGCTGCAGCTGCGGTCGGGACAGCTCCAGCGCCAGCTCCCGCAGCAGCGGCGCCCAGAAGCCGTCCTCCAGCAGCCGCACCCGCCGGTTCCACAGGTCGTAGCAGCGGTACCGGCGCGCCTCCAGCACCAGGAACGTCACCACCAGCCACATCCCCACCAGCAGCGTCACGTGGGACGTCTGCGCGCTGCCGAAGCTGAAGGAGATGGTGGCCGCCGTCACAGTAAGGGCCCAGTTGGTGGTGGTGTCCAGCCGCGTCCGCCAGCGGTCCGAGCGGCCGAGCTCGCCCCGGTACAGCTGCACCATGGTGACGTCGGACAGTTCCTCGGCCATGCCTCCTCCGCCGGGGGAAGGTGGGCGGGGCTGCGCCCCCGCGCAATGCGGCCGCGCCGTGCGCACCTTGTCCCCGCCATGCCCGCCTTCGACGACGCCGCCGCCCTGAGCGGTGTGCTGGAACAGGACCAGGACCGCGTCGTGCGGCTGTGGCGCAGGCGCCTCGCGGTGGAGTTGCACGAGGTGGAGCTCACGCGCGAGGGGCTGCGCCAGCCGCTGCGGGGGCTCGTCATGGAGCTCGCCCGCCTGCTTCGCACCCGGGGGGGCGAGGCCCTCCGGCTCTGGCCGGAGTCTGCCCGGGGCCACGGCCTGCGCCGCTACGAGGAGCGCTTCGACGCGGACGACGTCGCGCGCGAGTTCAAGGCGCTTCAGCAGGTGCTGCTCCAGGCGTACGCGCGCCGCTGCGGGCAGCTGGAGCCCGAGGTGGCGGAGTTGGTGGCGGAGCTGTGCGGGGAGGCGGCCGCACCCCGGAGGCGAAGCTGGCCATCATCACCGGGGCGGACGTCCGCGGGCAGAGCCGGGAGACACTCCCGCAGGTGGACGCGGTCTTCCGCAAGCCCCGGGACGTGGAGGCGCTGGACGAGTTCCTGACGCGGCTGAACTAGGATGACCATCCGCCCATGGGCACACCGTACGACGACCTGCGCAGGAAGGTGGAGCGCGGCGAGACCCTCTCGCCGGGCGAGCTGGAGGCGCTGGAGGCGTCCGGCAACGGCTCGCCGGAAGGGCGGCTCGCGGTGGTCCACGCCCTGCTCAACGCCGAGCAGGTGGCCCCGGCCCTGGCGCGGCTGGGGGGGCTGCGCCGGGACTTCCCGCGCCGCAAGGACATCCAGCTGGCGTGGGCCCGGGCGCTCGTCATGAAGGAGGACTGGGCGCAGGCGGAGGCGCTCTTGAAGGAGGCGTTCGCCCAGGATCCGGCGGACCCGGAGGTGCTGAAGGCGCTGGCGGTGCTGGCCCTGCGCCGGCACGAGTTCGTTCTGGCGAAGCGGTGGGTCTCGGATGCCCGCCGCGCCGACCCGCTGGACGACGAGGCGCGGCTCCTGGAGGCGGAGCTGGAGGCGGCCGGGGAGCTGCCGCCGCCACCACCGCCTTCTTCCCCCGCGACGCTCGAGGCCTTCGCCGGGGCGCTGGAGGCGGCCATGCGGGCGGAGGGGCTGGCGCCGGTCCGCCGCGGGGACCAGCTGTTCCTGCCCGGGCGGACGCGGCGGCTTGCCCGGCTGCTCCTGGAGCCGCTCCACGCGGACTTCCTCCGGGAGCAGCGGCCGCTGCAGCCCTTCGTGGAGGAGTTCGCCCGGCACCTCGCGGAGGAGTCCTGCGCCTCGGCCACGGACCGGGCGGCGCTGCTCTCCTCGCTGCGGCCGGTGCTGCGCGGGGCCGGCTTCGAGGCGCAGGCCCGCGGCGCGGCCCGCAAGGCGCTCGGCGAGGGGCTGCAGCTGTTCTACGTGCTCGACCACCCCACGCTCGTCCGCTACGTGCCTGAAGGCATGGCGCGCACGCTGGGGCAGGACGCCGCCGAGCTGCACGCGCGCGCGCTGCTCAACCTGGAGGGGGCGCCCACCGCGCTCACGCCGGTGCGCCGCACGGAGACCGGCTTCGCCCCGTCTCCCGGCGTGACGGGCCTGTACGCGCTGTGGCACGGGGACGGGTACGACGGGGCCCGGCTGCTCGTCACGGCCGTGCGGGCGCGGCTGCGCGAGCGCTGCGGCCCCGGCGCCCTCCGGGTGTGGCTCGGGGCGCGCGAGCTGGTGGTCGTGGCTGCGGGCGGCGAGGCGTCGCAGCTGGCGCGGGCGCCGGTATTGGATGGAATTGCAGGGGACTGGCAACTGACGGACGACGGACGGCTGGTGCCGTGGACTTGACAAGTCAGGCGTGGCTGCCCTACCCCCGGAGCTTCCTTGTTGCGTTCACACCCACTCCTGCGCACGCAGTCGCTGGCCCTTGTCGGGCTCTGGCTGGCATTGCCCGTGGCCAGCGCCCTGCACGACGGCGAGCACGCGCACCGCTACTGCGTGGAGCACGGCGCCGTGGAGGAGGCGGGAGAGGACGTCGCCGCCCGCGCGCCGCGCGCCGGTGAGCTGTCCGAGGGCGTGGAGGCCGGGGAGGCGCAGGAGGCCGGATCACACGAGGCCTGCGCGTTCACCTTCGTCCGCGGGCTCGGTGACGGGGCAGCTCCCACGCGGACGGACGTTGCCGCCGCGGAACGGGTGGCCCGGGCCGAGCCCCTGCCTCCGCAGGACGTGGGCGCGCGTGGGTTGCCCGTCCTCGCGGTGGCGCCCAAGGGTTCCCCGCCCCGCGTGCGCTGAGCCGCCCCCCTTCCTCACCGTTTCCCCCCCAGGTGCAGGTGGGACCGTCTGCGCGTTGCGTGACGGCCTGCCTGCGGCGGGAAGACGGCGAGCCGCGTGAGCGGCGGGGCCGCGTCCGCTCATCTCCTGCCCGTCGCCTTCCGCGCCCCGCGCGGTGACGGCGCCGCGGGCCCTCCACAACCCATCCCGTGTTGGCCACCGCGCCCGGTGGCCAGCACGCACGCCGAGCAGCACACCACCCGCCGTACGAAAGGAAGCGACAGACATGGGCAAGTTCGAAGAGGTCATCCGGGGCGCTGGGCTCAGCGCCGAGCAGGTTCTCCGCCGCTCCGCCACGTTGGAGCGCAAGGGGCAGGAGGGGCGCGCGCGCGCGCAGGCCCGCTGGAAGCAGCGGCAGCTGGGAGAGAAGAAGGACTACGCCGGAATGGCCCGTCCCCCCTCTGGACGCGGGGTGAGCGAACGCCAGTGGGAGGCTGCCCTCGCGGATCGCCCGCTGCCGGGTACAGTCCGCGGCAAGTTGCTGCGCGCCGTCCAGGCGGTGCTGGCCCGCCGGGGACTGCCCCCGGTGGACGCGGCGGCCCTGTTCGGGACCGTGCCGCCGCGCCCCGGCCCGAAGGCGAAGGGGGCGTAACGCGCCATGGACGCTCGCCTCGTACGGGAGGGGATGGTCCTCCTGGACCAGCAGATGTGGTGCCTCGGGCGGGACTGCGCCGGGCCGGCCAACCTCCTGCTCGAGGCGGGCTTCCGTCGCACCCGTGCCCTGGATGGCCGGTGCAGCCAGTACGACAGCCCGGTGCCCGGCGGCCACGTCTACCTCTGGGGATTCGGCGTCCTGCTGCTGGAGGGGACAGGGGCTGTTTTCCTGGACCGGGACCGCTTTGGCCCGGAGCACGCGGACGCAACTGCCCTGCGGGTTCCCGCCCACTGCCGGGACGCGCTGGCGCCCTCGTGGCCCGCCACCGTGCATCACCAGCAGCAGGTGCTCCGCCTCGCGGCCCGGCTGGCGCGCTGGCTGGGCGGGTACGAGGCCGCGGTGCTTGGACGCCAGGGAGCGGCGTGGCGCGCCATGGACCTCGCCGCGCGCAGCCGGCCACCGCGCTTTTCACCGCAGGAGGTCCCGGGGCGCTGGTCGCGCCTGGCGGACGCGCTCGATCCGGGAGGTGCCTGCCATGCGGCGTGAGGCGCTGAAGGAGTTGGTGCGCGAGATGCTCGCAGAGGCCACGCAGCAGGAGGTGGAGGCCTTCGTGGCGGACCTGTCCCGGGAGTGGCTCTCGGCCCGCTTCGGGCCGCTCGGGCCGCTTGCCGAGACGGCCACCACCCGCCGCTACCGGGCGGCCCGACACCGCGAGCGGCCGCCCCGGATGGACGCGCTTCAGGGGGCCCAGGACCCACGGGACGAGGAGGAGGGGACATGACGACCCACGGTGTTGAATGCGACTGCGGACATGACCACGGGGCGCCGGCGGACGCGCCGGGGGGATGGTCGGCGGTGCTGCCGCTGCTGGCCTGCCTGCTGTGCCCCGCCTGCCTGGCCACGTGGGCGAAGCTGGGCTCCAGCCTCGGGGCAGGCGTGATGCTCTCGGAGGCTGCCCACGGCTGGGTGCTCGCCGCGGCGGTGTCCTTCTCCCTCGGCGTCAGCGCCTGGCGCACGCGGCGGACGGGCCGCCCGTGGCCGCTGGCCGTGGCCGTGTGCGGGGCCGCGCTCGTGGCGGCTGGCCATGGCCTGCTGGGTTCGGAACCGATCGAGTGGGCCGGCATCGCCGTGATGGCGGTGGGAGGCCTGGCCGAGCAACTGCTGCTCGCGCGCCGCCGCGCCGTCCGGGCGCGGGCCAAAGACGGGGCGTTGCAGCCATGACGCTCGCCGGGGCCATGGCGCTGGGGTTCGGCATCGGGCTGCGGCACGCGGCGGACGCGGACCACCTGCTTGCCCTCGGGTCCCTTTGCCCTCCAGGGACCGGTCCGCTGCGCGCCGCGCGCACGGCCGCCTGCTGGGGGCTGGGGCACAGCGCGAGCCTGCTGGGGGTGGGTGCGGTGGTGGTCCTGCTGGGGCTCCGGGTGCCGGGCGTGTTCGAGCCGCTCGCGGAGCTGGCCGTGGGGGCCATGCTGGTGTCGCTGGGCACCCTGCACCTGCTCGGCCGGAGCGCGGAGGCGCTGGCCAGCCCCGGCCAGGGGCAGCGCAGGACGCTCGCGGTGGGCTTCGTCCGCGGGATGGCCGGCTCTGCCGGCGTGTCCCTGCTGGCGCTCGCGGCCCAACCGGACTCGCACGCCGCGTTCGCCTAGCTCGTTCTGTTCGGCGCGGGCACCGTGGCGGGGATGGTAATGCTCTCGCTGCTGATCGGGGGGGCCGCTGTTCGCCGGAAACGGGCGTTCAGCGCTGCTGCTCGGTAGGCTGACCGCGCTCGGAGGCGTGGTCATGGGGGGGGGTGCGGGCGCCCACGCCCTGGCGGACCTGCTGGCCGGGTGAGCGCGGGGTGCAAGGGCATCCCAGGAGTGGAGAGACGCATTCAAGGAGTGCACATGGACTCAAAGAATGAGTCGAAGAAGATGCCTGTCACGGTACTCACCGGCTTCCTAGGGTCCGGGAAGACCACGCTGCTCAACCGCATCCTGACCGAACAGCACGGACAGCGGATCGCCGTCATCGAGAACGAGTTCGGCGAGATAGGGATTGACCAGGCCCTCGTCATCAACGCGGACGAG
>VGRA01000021.1 GCA_016875515.1 Deltaproteobacteria bacterium
CCGGTGCTGGACCTGGGCGTGAAGCCGGACCTGCCGCTGGAGAGCTGGTCGCTCGCAGTGGACGGCGCGGTGGAGGCGCCGCTGCGGCTGTCCTGGGCGGAGTTCCTCGCGCTGCCGCAGGTGGAGGAGGAGAGCGACTTCCACTGCGTCACCGGTTGGAGCCTGCTGGACGCGCGCTTCGCCGGGGTGCCGTTCGCCACGCTCGCGGCGCTGGCCCGGCCCCTGCCGTCCGCGAGCCACGTCCTGGTGCATGCGGCAGACGGCTACAGCACCAACCTGCCGCTGGAGGAGGCGCTGAAGGACGACGTGCTGCTCGTCCACGGGTGGGAGGGCAAGCCGCTGCCGCAGGACCACGGTGGGCCGGTTCGCATGGTGACGCCGCAGCTGTGGGCGTGGAAGGGCGCCAAGTGGGTGACGCGCCTCGAGTTCCTCGAGGAGGACCGCAAGGGCTTCTGGGAGCTGCGCGGGTACAGCAACACCGCCCACCCTTGGCGCAACGACCGCTACGACGGATGAGCGCCGCGTGGGCCCGGCTGGGGGCGCTGCGCCGGCGTTACCCCGCGGTGGAGTTGGTGCTGTTCTTCGCCGCCGGCTTCCTGCTGGACGTCTTCACGCTGGGGCGGATTGACCGGCCGCTCGTGCTGCTGCGGCAGGGGCTCTTCCTGTGCGCGCTGGCGGCGCTGCTCTTGCTGGCACACCGGCACGCGGTGGGGCTGTTCGTCCCCAGGGGGCGGTGGGCGTGGGCGTGGGGCTTCCACGCCGAGGCCATCCACTTCCTCTTTGGCACGCTGCTGTCCAACTTCACCCTCTTTTATTTCAGGAGCGCGGCCGGATGGCTGCCGCGGCTGTCCCTGGTGGGGCTGGCCGGGCTGCTGGTGGTGAACGAGCTGCCGCGCTTCCGGCGCTCCGGGCCGCTCGTGCGCTTTTCGCTCTTCTGCTTCTGCCTGGGCAGCTACCTCGCCTACCTCCTGCCGGTCCTGGCGGGCGTGGTGCGGAAGGAGCTGTTCCAACTGGCGCTGGTGCTGGCGGGGGCCGTGGTGGCGGCGCTCGCCCTGGGGATGGCGGGCTGGGAGCGCGCGGCAGGGCAGCGTGGAACGTCCTTGCGGAGGCTCGCGCTGGGGTGGGGCGTGCTCGCCGGGATGTACGGGCTGTATGCCGCGGGCGCCATCCCGCCGGTGCCGCTGTCCGTGCGCGTGATGGGGCTGTACCACCGGGTGCAGCACGTGGGGGCGCGCTACCAGCTGGAGCGGTCCCCGGTCCCGGCGGAGCGGTCCTGGCGCTGGCCCTGGGAGCGCGCGCGCTTCGAGGTGCGGGAGGGGGACAAGGTGCACCTGTTCGCCCGCGTGTTCGCGCCGACTGCCTTCCGGGACCGCGTCTACGTCCGGTGGATGCGGGCGGAGGGCGGCGGCTGGACGACGACGGACCGCATCCCGCTCACGGTGCAAGGCGGCCGCGAGGACGGGTACGCAGGCTATGCGTGGAAGCAGCGCTTCCAGCCGGGAGACTGGCGGGTGGAGTTGGAGACGGAGGATGGGCGCAGCATGGGGCGGATGGACTTTGAGCTCGTCGTGGACGGGGGACGCGCCGAGCGGACCTTCGTCACGGAGTGGCGGTGAGCCGCCTCGGTGGTCCTTGGCCCGCGGAGCCCTACGCCTTCTTCTGCTTGCGGCAGGCCGCCATCCACTTCTCCACGGCGGTGGCCTCGGAGGGGATGTCCTTGGACAGGTTGCGCATCCCCTTGGCGGTCACCAGCACGTCGTCCTCGATGCGGACGCCGATGCCGCGGTAGCGCGCCGGGACGGTGAGGTCGTCCAGCTGGAAGTAGAGCCCCGGCTCCACCGTCAGCACCATGCCGGCCTTGAGCTTGCCGAACTTGTAGGTCTCCTGGCGGGCCTGGGCGCAGTCGTGCACGTCCAGCCCCAGCATGTGGCTGACGTTGTGGAGGCTGTAGCGCTTGTAGAACTGGTGCTCGTCCTTGAGCGCCTCCTCGGCGGACGTGGGGAGGATGCCCAGCTTCTCCAGCCCCTCGGCCAGCACGCGCATGGCGCGGCGGTTGGGCTCCATGAAGTCGTTGCCCGGCTTGACCGCCTTGAAGGCGGCGGCCTGCGCCGCGTGGACGAGGTCGTAGATCTCCCGCTGCTCGCGGGAGAACTTGCCGCTGATGGGCAGGCAGCGGGTGATGTCCGCGGTGTAGAGGCTGTTGCCCTCCACGCCGGCGTCCAGCAGCAGCAGTTCCCCGGGCTTCACCGGCCCGTCGTTGCGCGTCCAGTGCAGCACGCACGCATGGGCGCCGGCCGCGGCGATGGTGCCGTAGCCCACGTCGTTGCCCTCCTCGCGGGCGCGGAGGTTGAACACCCCCTCCACCGTGCGCTCGGAGCGCGCCTTGCCCAGTGAGCGGATGACGTCCTCGAAGCCGCGCTGGGTGGAGGCGATGACGGCGGACAGCTCGCGCACCTCCTGCGCGTCCTTGATGAGCCGCATCTCGGACAGCGCGGTGCCCAGTTCCTTGTCCTTCTGGGAGGCGGGGAAGGCCTCGTCCACCTTGGGCGCGTAGCCGCGCAGCACCCGCACCTCCTGGCCGGCCAGCGAGGCGAGCAGCGCGGGTAGCTCCGGCAGGCCGCGCGTCTCGCGGACGGCGAAGCGCGTCTTCGATTCCGGCACGCCGAGGCGCGGGCCCACCCAGAGCTCCCCCTTCACGCGGTCCGTGAAGAAGGTGCTGTCGGACCGGCCCGGGTTGGGCTCAACAAACAACACGTCCCGGTGGCCGCCCTTCTGCGGCAGCATCACCAGCACGCAGTCCGGCTCCAGGTTGCCGGTCAGGTAGTAGAAGTCGCTGCCGGGGCGGAAGCGGTAGGTGGTGTCGTTGGCGCGGGTCTTCTCGCGGCCGGTGGGCACCACCAGCACGTCCCCGGGGAAGAGCTTGGACAGCGCGCGCCGGCGCTTCTCGAAGGCGGCCGCGTGGGGGATGGCCCTGGGCGGCTTGCCCGGCTTCGCCTTCCAGTCCTTCATCATGAAGGCCAGGAGCGCGGGCGGGTTGACCGAGTCGTGGCTGGCGGGCTTAACGGGGGCTGCGGGGCCGTTCTTGGGGGTGTCGAAGGTCATGGCGGGACAGACTCTTCAACACCCTCGCAGGGGCTTCAAGTCCAGACTGGCCGCTTCAGCGGATGGGGGCGCCGAGCCGCGGATCGTCCAGCCGGTCCACGACGGCCACCTTGTCCCCGGTCTTCAGCTGGTCGGAGAGGAAGATGATGTCCTCGTTGCGGTGGCGCACGCAGCCGTGGCTGACGTCCTCGCCCAGCTGCGCCGGGGCCGCGGTGCCGTGGAGTTCCTCGCCCGAGATGCTCCCGTCTGCCCAGGAGAGGTCGATGATGCGCGGGCCGAAGACGGCGGGGTTGTCCCACAGCCGCTGGCCGGTGGCGGCGGCTGCCTCCTCGCCCAGCTTGGTGCGCACCACCTTGAGGCCGGACTCGGTGGCCGTTCCCTGCGCGCCCACGGCGTTGGGGACGATGGCCTGCAGCCGCCCCTGGACGTCGTACAGGTAGGTGCGGTGCTCGTTCTTCACCACCACCACGCGGACGCGCTTCCCGTCGTAGACGGGGTTGGGAAGGTTCTTCGACTGGCCCTTCGTCCCGGGCGAGGGCGCAAGGGCGTCCAACGCGCGCAGGGTGGCGGCGTCCAGCTTGCCGGTCACCTGAACGGCCGGAAACTGCGCCTGGGCGTGGCGCTGGAAGTTCTTGAGGGCCTTGGTGGTCTGCCCGCCGAACGCGCCGTCAGCGCCGCCGTGGAGGGCGAAGCCCATGTCGTCCAGGGCCTGCTGCACCGCCTTCACGCCGGTGCCGCGGGCGCCTGCCGCGAGCGCCGTCCCGCCGAGTACGCCTGCGAGCTGGGAGTTGCCGGTGAAGCGGGCGTTGCCGAGCGAGGCCGGCAGCGGGGCAGGGGAGAGCGCGACGAGGGCCTTCAGCGAGGCCGCGTCCAGCTTGCCGGTGGCGGGCAACGCCTTGCTGGACTGGAACTGCTTGAGGGCCGTCTCGGTGCGAGGACCGAACCGGCCGTCCGAACCGCCGGGATCAAACCCGGCGCGGGTGAGGCCGCGCTGCAGCTGCATCACGGCCATGCCGCTGGCGCCCGCGGAGAGCTGGAGCGTCCCGTCGAGGACCTTCTGGAGGTCCAGGGCGTTGAAGGCGGTGGGGAGCGTGGAGGAGCTGGCGCCGGTGGCGCCGCCCGTGGTCGTGGTCCCGTGGATGGTCGGCATGGGACGGGACGCAAGCACGTTCCAGCCGGGGTGGGGAGTCGGTCAGCCGGGGGATGACACGCCCATGCGCCACGCGGAGAGCTGGCCGAGCAGCACCGGGATGGCCACCTCGGTGCGCAGCACGCGGGGGCCCAGCGAGAAGGGCAGGAAGCCCGCGGCCTGCAGCAGCTCGACCTCGAAGGGGACCCACCCGCCCTCGGGACCCACCGCGAGGACGATTCGTTGCGTGGGTCCCGGTCGCGGCTGGCCGAAGAGCGGCGCGGTGGCCGGCGGGTGGGGGAGCAGCTTCTGGTGGCTTGCGAACAGGGCGGGCGCCTCGTCCTCAATGAAGGGGCGGAAGCGGTCCCGGATGAGGAGTTCGGGGAGCTGGGTATCCTTCGCCTGCTCGAGCCCCTGGAGCAGGTACTCCCGCACCGAGTCTTCCGTCAGGACGTGGCTCTGGAAGTAGCTCTTCTCCACGCGCGCGGCGTTGACCAGCACGAGCCGGTCCACGCCCAGGGAGGCGACGGCCGGGAGCACCCGCTTGAGCTGCTTGGGGCGCGGGATGGCGAGCAGCAGGTCCACGCCGGCGCGGGGGGGCGGGGGCTCTTGGGCGGAGACGGCGAGGACCAGTTCATGGGCGTCCAGGTGCACCACGCGCGCGGTGCCCATGGAGCCGCCGAGGATTCCGATGCGGAGTTCGTCCCCCGCCTGCGCCTTGAGCACCTCGCGTGCGTGGGCGAGCCGGCGGCCGGCAAGGCGCGCCGTGCCGTCCGGGTGGAGTTCAGCGGGCTCGAGGAGGAGGAGGTTCACGGGGCGAAGCTGGCACGGGCCGTGGCGAGGGGAAGGTACATGCGCCGCGGCCAGCCCCCGGTCGTCAGGGGAACGAAGCCGTACTTCGCGTAGAAACGCTCCCCGCGTTCGGCCTTCGCATCGACAAGGATGCCTGTGCAGCCAACCACTGCGGATGCCCGTACCACCCGCGCGCGGACATCCGCAGGCGCCATCGGGTCCGTGTCGAACGAATCAGAGGCCTCGTTCATCGAGCTCGACGCTTGGCGGCGGCACGAAGGCGCGGACTCGGCTCCGGGGGGAGCTCGTTGAGCGCCGCCAGCTTCGCGCGCGCATCCGGGGGCAGCCTGAGTGCGGTGGGGTTCTGCGCCCACTCCAATGCGGCGAGGGTGGGTGTTGCGATCTCGCAGGCGGGCGAGGAGGCGCCGGGCTCGAGCGTGGCGAGGCGCCGGCCGCGTCGGACCTCGAGGACGACCTTCATGAAGAGGGCGAGGGCCTCGTCAATGAGTTGGCTGCGGCTCAGGCCGAGTTCGTCTGCCAGTTGCACTGCCGCGGCACCGCGGTTGTCGGGGACAGTCGCTTCAAGGCGCATGGGGAGCTCATGAGTCCCTCAGAAATGAGGGACTATTGCGGTATATGCCCCGGGCAATGGATCGGCAAGGGGGCCGGGAGCTGAGGCCTTTCTCTTGCGAGCGAGTCGGCGGGAGGCCACGTGTCAGGGTGAGAGCAGCAGCACGTGCCTGGCATCACGCGCGAACGCGCGGGCGCCACGGTCGAACGTGACGAAGGTTCCTCGCTTCGCCTCCGCGAGCCTCAGCAGGTAGGCGTCCATGACCTGCTGGTGGCCTGCGAGCGTCAGTCCCTTGAGCAGTCCTGCACCGGGGAGTTCGTCCCAGGCCCGGTGTTTCCCGACCTGCTTCAGCTGCGCCAACAACTCGAGCGCAGTCGCGGGCGAGACAGCCTGCCGGGTGAACGCGGGGTTGGACGAGAGCCGGACGAAGGCGAGCTCCGTCAGGGCGCACGTCGCCCATCCCTTGCCGGCCGCTGCCCCGAACCAGGCCGTGGCCACCGCGTGGTGCTGGTGGTTGGGCCACGCTACGGCGAGTAGGACGTTGACGTCCGGCAGCGCCGTCATGGCCCCTCCTCGTCCAGGAGGCGGGACGCCCGATCACCGGGAATGATGTCCGCGTCCGAGGCGACGGGGAAGGCGGGCAGCTTGCCGGCCCGCGCAGGCGGCAGGTTGGGGCGGAGCCCGCGCCGGGCGAGCTCGGACACCACCGCTCCCAGAGACTTGCCCGTTCGCTGCGCCAGCTCCCTTGCTGCGTCCGCGATGTCGTCGTCCAGCGTCAGGGTGGTCCGCATGGAGATACGGTGATGTGGTGATGCGGTGATGTCAATGGTTGTGCACGTGACGTGGTCGCCGCCGGGCTGGCGACCGGCAGCTGGCAGCGGACCGGTGCCGTGGGTCCTACCGCGCCCCCGGGACGGGCCGGGTGGGGGGCCTGCCCCGGCGGGCCGGGGTGAGGCGGGCGGGGCGGAGGAGGCGGGATGCCGGGACCGAGAGCGCCCGGGCCAGCTGCACCAGCACCACGACGCTGATGTTGACGGTGCCGCGCTCCACCCGCTGCAGGTACCGCGGGGCGAGCTGGGCGCGCTCGCCGAGCATCTCCTGGGTCCAGCCGCGGGCCTTGCGCAGCGTGGCCACGTTCCCCGCGACGTAGCGGACGATCTCCGAGGGCGTGGCGGGCGGCGTGCTCACGCGGACCGGGTACCGGTGGCAGGGAGGTCGTTAAACGACCGGTCGGGCGTAAATTGTTTGACGGTCTTTTGTCGTGAAGGCAGCGTCCGGGTTCCGTCTTCCCGGAGGTGTACCCATGAAGCGTCTGTCTGCCCTCGCGCTGGTGGCGCTCGCTGCCTGCAACGCGCCGCCCACTGCGCCGACCGTGTCGGTTTCCCCCGCCAACCCGAGGACCGAGGCCGACCTGAAGGCAAACATCGTCTCGGCGGCGAGCGATCCGCAGGGGGACGCGGTGACGTACGCGTTCGCGTGGCTGAAGGACGGCGCGCCCCAGACGGACCTGGTGACGGACACCGTCCCCGCCGCCTTGACGACGAAGGGGCAGGTCTGGACCGCGGTGGTGACGCCGAGCGACGGCAAGCTGACCGGCCCCGCCGGGCAGGCGCAGGCGACCATTGCGAACACGCCGCCGTCGGCGACGCTGGCCTTCGTTCCGCCAGATCCGGTGAAGGGGACGCCGCTCAAGGTGTTGGCGACCGGCGCGGACGCGGACGGGGACACCGTCACCTTCACCTACGCCTGGACGAAGAACGGCACTGCGACGGCGTTCGTCACGGACACCATCCCGGCAGGGGAGTTGGCGCGCGGGCAGGCGTGGCAGGTGACGGTGACGCCGAACGACGGGACGGAGGCCGGGCAGCCCGTCACCGGGAGCGTGACGGTGGGGAACGCGAAGCCCGTGGTGGCCAGCGTGGCGCTGTCCCCGGCAGCCCCCACCAAGGCGACGGCATTGGCCGCGCAGCCTGCGCCACCCACGGACGAGGACGGGGACACGGTGACACTGAAGTACGCGTGGGCCGTCAATGGCACGGTGGTGGACGGGCAGACCGGGCCGAACCTGGCGACGACCTTCTTCCAGAAGGGTCAAGTGGTGACGGTCACGGTCACCCCGAATGATGGCAAGGAGGACGGGGCGTCGGTGAGCGCGAATGTGACCATCGGCAACTCGGAGCCGACCGCTCCGCTGCCGGGCATCAACGCGAGGCCGAGGGACTCGGAGGACATCACCTGCGCGCTGGTGGTCTCGAGCACGGACCTGGATGCGGCGGATTCGCTGTCTTACGCGTTTACCTGGACGAAGAACGGGCAGCCGTTCAGCGGGGCGACGGTGCAGGGGACGTCCTCCGTGGTGGCTGCCGCGCTGACCGCGGAAGGGGACACGTTTGCGTGCACCGTGGCAGTGACGGACGGGACCACGACGGTGCCGGGGGCGGCTCCAGCCACCACCAAGGTGAACGCCCGCCCGGTCGTGAGCAGCGTGGCGCTGAACCCGCCCACGCCGACGAAAGCCACGACCGTGTCCGCGCTGCCGGCCTCGCCCACGGATGCCGATTCGGACGTGGTGACGCTCCGCTACCAGTGGCTCGTGAACGGCAGCGCCGTCACGGGGGTGAGTGGAACCGCGCTCTCGCCATCGAACTTCGTGAAGGGGGACTCGGTGACGGTGGTGGTGACGCCGAATGACGGGATCGAGGACGGCACGCCGGCGACCGCCAGCGTGGTGGTGGGGAACTCGCCGCCCACGGCGCCGGTGGCGACCATCACTGCGAGCCCGAAGGATGCAGATGACATCACGTGTTCGGTCAGTGTACCGAGCGCGGATCTGGATGCCGCAGACGCGGTTTCTTACCTGTTCAACTGGACGCGGAATGGGCAGGCGTTCAGCGGGGCGAGTGTACAGGGGACGTCGTCCACCATCGCGGCGTCACTGACGGCAGATGGGGACGTGTTCGCCTGCACTGGTGCGGCGACCGACGGCGCCGCGACGACTGCGGGGGGGGCAGTCACGACCACCGTGAGCAACGCCTGCGGCGCCTTGGTGTTCAATGGCGTCAATACTTATCTTTCTGTTCCCAGTTCAGCATCGATGACCTTCACTGCGGGGACGGTGGAGGCGTGGATTCTGATTTCTGATGCCGGAGCGAATCAAGACTCATGGATTATCGGCGCTCAGAGTTGTGGAATGGGTAATGCGCCCTTGCTGAATCTGTATGACAACAAGCCCTGCTATCAGGGCGGTGGGTCATCCAGTGCTTGCTCATCCACGAAACTGACTTTGGGCGCTTGGCATCATGTAGCCGGAGTTACTTCGCCCAGCGGTAATGAACTGTGGATTGACGGAGTGCTCGCTGCGACGAGCGCCTATGACATTCCCGTACAGGGCTTGGATTGGATAATCGGAGGTAGTTGTGCTCTTCAAGGTTACGCATCCCCGCTCTTCAAGGGACGCATCGCTGCGGTTCGGTTGTCTAACTCGGTTCGTTACAGTGCTCCCTTTGCGCCTCCCAGAGTCCTTAGCGCCGACTCTGCGACAATGGCGCTCTGGAGCTTTTCGGCGCCGCCGACGTCAGCCGTAAGTGATGAGAGCATGAATGGTCGAACTGCTATTGTTAATGGAACCCCGGTGTTCGATTCATCCTGTCGTTGATTCATTTGAGAGTGATCGCATCGACCGCGATTCGCGGTGTCTGCCAGTGACAGGATTCGAGCAGGTCTCCGAGCCGGGTCATGGCTTCTTCTTCCTCGCCTCGCGCCCGGCCCGCTGGAGTTCCTCGGCGAACGCCTGAAGCTCCATCAGCCGGATGGACCGCTCCTCCACCGTCCGCTTGAGGTTCTCCCGGAGGAGCGTGTGGTCGATCCCCGCCTTGTAGGCGTTGATGACGGCATCCATGCTGGTCGGGCCATCGTCGGGCATGGACCAGGGCCTACGCACGCAAGGTGCGCGTGCCACGGGGCAGGTGCGCTGCTCTCAACCCCTGTGCCTTCCTCGGCGGTCCCAGTGAGTGGGCCTTGTAAAACAGAAGTGCCGCTTCTGATTTTCAAGGTGGGCGGGCGGCGAAGACACCCCTCGAGCGGCACCCCGCAGCCACTTTGGCGTCGAGCACCGTGGCCCGGGCGGCTACATTCCTTCGGATGAATCAGCTGCTCCTCGCCGCCCTCGCCTCGCTCGCACTTGCCGCGTGTGGCGCTCCCTCCTCGGACGCACCGGACGCGGGCAGGGTCGCGGACGCGGGCTCCCAGGCAGACGGGGGGCTGCCTGCCGGCGCGGGGCAAGTGCCCGATGCCGGTATTCCGGACGCGGGGAGCCCGAAGCCGGACGCAGGCACCTCCTCCTGCCCGAGCCAGGGCGGCAGCAACCCGGCCAACGCAGGGGCGGCCTGCGCCTTCAACTCCGAGTGCCCCGCGGACCAGCGCTGCGAGTGCATCAACTTCGACTGCCTCTGCCGCCCCGGTGCGCGCGGTACCGGCTGCCCCGGCGTGGATGGCTGCACCGTGGGCGAGGACTGTGCCTCCTCCGTGTGCGCCGAGGGGCTCGACGGCGGGTTCTTCTGCTCCGGCGAGTGCGCCACCAACGCCGACTGCGGTCCGGCGCTCCCCGTCTGCGCGGACGTCGCCTTCGTGGGTCGCATCTGCATCCGGTCAAGCGCGGGATGAGCACGCCATCCACCGAGCGACCGGACTCAACGGCCGCCGAGGAGACGTTCCGCACGCTCTGCCTCCGCTGCCTGCGGCCGGAGTCCGTCTGCTACTGCGGCCAGCTGAACCAGGTGCAGACGGGCACCCACGTCGTCTTCCTTCAGCACCCGCGCGAGCGGCGCGTCCCGGTCAGCACGGCGCGGATGGCGCACCTGTCGCTGCCCAACTCGGAGCTCCACCACGGCGTGGAGTTCGAGCACGACGCGCGCATCCGCGCGCTGGCCGCCGAGCCCGGCACCTACGTCCTCTTCCCCGGCGAGGGCGCGGTGGAGCCCGCCGCGCTGCGGGACAACCCGCCCCGCAACGTCATCGTCGTGGATGGCACCTGGTCGCTCGCGCGCAAGGTCATCAAGGTGAACCCCGCGCTGCGGGCGCTGCCGCGCATCGGCTTCGTCCCGCGCAAGCCGGGCAACTACCGCATCCGCAAGGAGCCCGCCGCCCACTGCGTCTCTACCATCGAGTCGGTGTGCGAGCTGCTCGGCGCGCTGGAGGACGACCACGACAAGTTCGACCGGATGCTCTCCGCGTTCGACTTCATGGTGGAGACGCAGCTGGGCTTCGTGGCCAACCGCAGCGGGCCGGTGCGCTACCGCGTCAACAAGGCCCCCCCGAAGCCGCGCGTGCCCGCCGAGTACCGCGAGCAGGCCCACCGCCTGGTGGCGCTCTACGCCGAGGCCAATGCCCACCCCAGGGGCACCGGCTTCGACGGGGTGGGGGAGCTGGTCCAGCTGGTGGCCGAGCGGGTGCACTCGGGCGAGCGCTTCGAGGCGCTCATCCGCCCGCGCCGCCCGCTGGCGGAGAGCACCCCCTTCCACCTCTCTGTCCCCGCCGAGCGCCTGCTGGAGGGCCAGCCCGTGGAGGAGGCGCTCGCCGCGTTCCGCGCCTTCCTGCGGCCGGACGACATTGCCTGCGCCTGGGGCAGCTTCCCGTTCGACCTGCTGCGCCACGAGGGGCTTCAGCTGCCGGACGTGCGGGACGTCCGGCTCGCCGCCATGCGCCTGTTCCGGGGCCGCCCGGGGGCCGTGGAGGACGCCGCGGGCAAGCTCGGCGTCACCCCGGCAGCCCCGTTCGCGCACGGGCGGGCAGGCAAGCGGCTCTCGGCCCTGTCTGCCACGTTGAACGGCCTTGCAGCCGTGGCCGGCGAGCTCAGCCCTCGAACGCCGCGTCCGTGATGTCCAGCCCCTGGTCGATGATGTTGAACCCCTCCTTCAGCTGCTCCTCGGTGATGCACAGCGGCGGGTTGCAGGTGAAGGAGGACCAGCGCAGGAAGGTGAAGAGCCCCTTCTCGCGGAAGAACGCGGCCAGCTTCGTCATGGCCGGGTGCGTGCCGTTGTAGGGGGCAATCAGCTCGCCCTTGGAGTTCTTCCGGATGTCCATCATCCCGAAGAGGCCAATGCACCGGCCGTCCGCCACGGACACGTGCTTCTTCTGCAGCCGGTCCATCTCCGCGCGCATCACCTTCTCCATCCGCGCGGCGTTCTCAATCATCCCCTCGTCCAGCATCACGCGGATGACCGCCTCCGCCGTGGCCAGCCCCACCGGGTGCGAGTTGTAGGTGAGGCCACCCCAGAAGACGTTCTTCTGGAAGTGCTCGTGGATGCGCGCCGTCATCCCCACCGCGCCCAGGGGGAAGTAGGAGGACGTCAGCCCCTTGGCCAGCGCCACCATGTCCGGCACCACCTCGAAGTGCTCGTACGCGAGCATCTTGCCGGTGCGGCCCATGCCGGCCATCACCTCGTCGCAGATGAGCAGGATGCCGTACTTGTCGAGCAGCGCCCTGAGGCCCTTGAACCAGCCCTTCGGCGGCACCTCCACGCCGTTGGTGCCGGTCACCGTCTCCGTGATGAACGCGGCAATGGTGTGCGGCCCCTCGTACTGGATGACCTCCTCCAGGTACTGGAGGTGGTTGGCCGTCCGCTCCTCCTCCGTCTTCCCGAAGGAGAAGTCGTAGGGCTTCGGGTCCATGACGTGCACGATGCCGGGGCTCCCCGGCTCGCTCGGCCAGCGCCGGGGGTCACCGGTCAGCTGCATCGTGAGGTTCGTCCCGCCGTGGTAGCTGCGGTAGCGGGCCATCACCTTGAAGCGGCCGGTGAACAGCCGGGCCATCTTCACCGCGTTCTCGTTGGCCTCCGCCCCGCCCAGGGTGAAGAAGAAGGACTGCATCCCCGGGACCACCTCGGCGAGCAGCTTGCCCAGCCGCGCGCGCACCTGGGTGGCCGTCTGCGGGTAGACAAAGATGAGCTCTTCAATCTGCCGCTTCATGGCCGCCATCACCTTGGGGTGGGCGTGGCCAATGAGCACGCTCATCAGCTGGCTGTTGAAGTCGAGGATCCGCTGCCCCTCGGGCGTGTAGAGGTACACCCCTTCGGCGCGCGCCACCGGCAGCGGGCTGACCGCGTTACCGGCCGCCCACGTGTACAGCGTGTGCTGCTTGCAAGCCG
>VGRA01000022.1 GCA_016875515.1 Deltaproteobacteria bacterium
CCAGCCCCCCCCCCGGCTGCCCCAGCTGCGGCAGCACCTGGCCCAGGGCCGCGAAGTCGAACCCCTCGAAGAAGGTGGCCGCGCCCAGGAAGGCGAGCAGCCGCCCCCGCGGGATGGGCTTCTCCTCAACGCTCATGTCCAGGGGTGTTCCACGCGCACCTAAAGCGGCGCCTCGTCACAGGGCGTGCCCAGCCGCGCACCCTCGTACACGCCCAGCTCGTTGTAGATGAGCGGCAGGTTCTCGTACGTCGGCACCGCGCGCAGCCCTGTCTTCTTGCGGGACTGCGTCCACGTGCTGCCCTCCGCCTTGTCCAGCAACAGCCGCAGCTCCCCGTCCTGGGTGGAGAACAGCTCGCCCTCCGAGTCCGACACGAGGTTGAGCAGCTTCTGCTGCTTGAGCTTTCCCTTGGGCCCGACGTGGACGCGGAAGCTCCTCTGGTTGTCGGCGAGCAGCCCCTTCTCCACGTAGTAGTAGTTGCCCTTGTCGTCCCGCAGCAGCGCGTAGGGGCTGTACTTCTGGGGGTTGGGGCCGAGCGCCGCCCCGAGCAGCAGCGCCCGCGCCTTGTCGGCGGCCAGCAGCTGCAGGGTTGCGGACCGCGTCCCGCACCGCAGCACGCAGCTCCGCTTCTCCGCGTCCACCTTCAGGCTGGAGTACACGCGCATGTCCATGCCGCGGAAGTTGGGGTTGGAGCCCGGGTCGGGGTACCTCGGCTCGAGGAAGCTGTCGTAGGGCGTGGAAGGCGGCTCCGGGAGCGCCGGCACGAGGGCCCCGTTCGAGCTCGAGTAGAAGCGTTCCCGCCGCGCGTCGTCCCCCGGCGTGAGCGCCACCGTGTAGCCCTTCCCGTCCGTGCACACCGAGCTGCTGTCCAGCACCTGCAACTCACGCAGGCTCTGGCCCTTGCCCCACGGCGGCGAGCCGGGGGCGAGTCCCCCGGCGCCCCCGAAGGCGTCCTCGAATCCCTTCCGCGCGGCCTGCGCCAGGTTGTACCCCGACGTGGAGGTGGTCCACCGGACCGTCCCGTTGTCCAGGGCGAACCCCACCTCGTTTCCGAACGTGCAGGACACCTCCTTCACGCCCTTCTTCAGGACGTCACGCACGGACGGGTAGTCGCACAAGGTCTCGAGCGCCTCCAACGGGGCGCTGCAGTAAGAGGCCACGCTGTAGGACTTGAGGACCTGGTCGGTCACGGACGCCCACTGCACCTTGAGCGGGAAGGCCGCGCCGCACTTGGTCTGCGCCTGCTTCACGTTCTCCGTGATGGCGGCCTCGTTGCTGGCCTGCTCCGCGGGGCGGTTGAACGCCATGAACTTCGCAAGCGTCCCGTCCTTCTTCTGGGCCTCGTAGCGCTTCACCACGTCGTCCGGATTCAGCTGCGAGGAGCCCTTCTCGTCCCACTGGAGGGACATCTCCGTCCGGTTCCCGCCCGGGTAGAAGACGTAGCTGCGGCTGCCGTACCGGGTCACCGCGTGGAACGGGCACATGTCCCGCCCCGCGTACTGGGTGCAGTAGCGGGTCCGGTCGCCGTCGGCCTCCTGCGTGGCGGGCAGCGCCTTGCCGTCGTAGTGCGTCTCGCTTCCCTGCACGTAGAGGAGCACGGCCGGCTCTCCCGACAGACGCACCACCGTCACCTTCATGCCCTCGGGCCCGGTGTAGACCTTGGCGCCCTCCACCTCGGCGTGTGCGCTGAGCGCCAGCGCCATGCACACCAGGACCACCGCTCGGATTGCTTGCACGTTTTTATCTCCTGCCCGGCCAGCGCCGGGACTCACCGCTCTGCCGGATTGATGTCGAACCGGGCACACCACTGCCTGCAAGCGCCCTGGAGGGCGCGGGGGACGTTCGGGTACTGCGCCATCGCGTTGGACAGGTCGCGCTGGCTGCAGTGGGCCCGCACCAGCGCGGACAAGGCCTGGCCCGAGCGTTGGACATTGAGCGACCGGCGGGCCCGGAACACGGCGTCATCCCCCTTGCCGGCGCGGAGCGCCTGCTCTGCCAGCTCCAACTCGGACAGGGCCGTGGCGTCCAACGGGGAGAGCGGCATCCCCTCGTCCACGGCCGGTGCCGGGCGGGGCGCGGCCTTCACGGGGCTCTCCCGGGGAGGGAGGGCCTGCGCGGTGGCCGCTGCGGCGACCGCGGGCGGGGTGGGCGCTGGGGCCACGGCAGCAGGCGCCGTGGGAACGGCGGGCGGGGTGAGCGCGGGCACCACGGCAGCAGGGGAGGGGGGCTCCGTGGCAGACGGGGCCCGCTCCGGTGGAGACGGGGGCGCGGGCGGCGCCTGCGGAGACCGGAAGAGCAGCACCCCCGCCACCAGCAGCAGGAGGGCCGCCCCGCCGAGCAGGGCGCCGGTGCGGCCCGGTGCCGCCGCGGGAGCC
This sequence comes from Deltaproteobacteria bacterium, assembly GCA_016875515.1. Classification (GTDB taxonomy): domain Bacteria; phylum Myxococcota; class Myxococcia; order Myxococcales; family Myxococcaceae; genus VGRA01. The sequence goes on from VGRA01000022.1 coordinate 2,374, forward strand.
GGGGTCACAGGAGCCGGGGCCGCTCCCGACGCCGGTGCCTGGGATGTGCCCGGCGCGGGAACCGGTGCCGCCGCAGGGGCCGGGGCCGCTCCCGACGCAGGCGCGTGGGAGGTGCCCGGGACGAGAGCCGGTGTCGCAGCCGTTGAAGGAGTGGGGGGCACGCCTGTCGGTGGAGCCGCGCCCGCGGTGTGCGTGGAGGTTGCGGGGGCGTCCCCCTGCCCGCTGACGCCGCCAGGCGCGGGCGACGGCGAAGCCGCGGTTGAAGGAGGACTGATGGCCCGCGGCACGGCCGTGTCCCCTCCCGTGCCGGTCGCGGGCGTGGCGGCAACCGGCCCCGGGACGAAGGTGGCATCGAGCGCAGCGGTGGGGGCAGCGCCGTAGGGCAGCGTCCCGCCGGGCCGGGCGCCACCGCCGGGCGCGGCGGGGACATGCGTCGCGGCGAGCAGCGGGTCCGCGCTGCCCGGCGTGTGGGTGGCCCCGAGCACATCCACGGGCCCCGCACCTGCCCCGGGCGGCGGGGTGGGGCCGGGCGGGACGTAGGTGGCGCCGAGCAGCTCCAGCGTGCTCGGGTCCGTGCCCTCCGGGGGAACCGGCCGGGGCGCCTCCGCGCGGATGAACAGGCGCGTGCCGGTGAGCGCCTCGGTGAGGGTGACGACATCCGGGGTGCGCGCCTCCACGTCCTTGGCGAGCGCCCGCTCGAGCGCGGGCCACACGTGCGGCGGCAGGCCGGGCGCGCGCCCGCCCAGCGGCTCGGGCATCTCGTGGACGATCTTGTAGAGCAGGGTGGGGATGTTGTCCCCGGCGAAGGCGGGCTGGCCGGCGAGCATCTCGTAATAGATGCAAGCCAGCGCGAAGACGTCGCTGCGCGCGTCGATGGCGGCGTTCTTCCCGAGCGCCTGCTCCGGGGACATGTACCGCGGCGTCCCCATCAGGACCGAGTCCTGCGTCTGCACCGTGTTGCCGCCGGAGAGCTTGGAGATGCCGAAGTCCAGCAGCTTCACCCGGTGGCGCGCGCTTCCGGCCGAGTCGCCGGGGAGCAGGAAGATGTTGTCCGGCTTCAGGTCCCGGTGGACCACGCCGGCCGAGTGGGCGGCGAGCAGCGCGGAGCCGGCCTGCAGCGCCACCTCCCGCGTCTCCTCCCAGGACAGCGGGCCGCGCGCAATGCGCTGGCCCAGGCTCTCGCCCTTGAGGAACTCGAGCACGAGGAAGGGCGTGCCGCCGGGGAGCGTGTCGAAGTCCAGCACCTCGACGATGTGGGGGTGGCCCAGCCGCGAGGCGATCTCCGCCTCCCGCCGGAAGCGCGCCACGATGTCCGGGCTCAGCGAGAAGCCGGTCTTGAGGACCTTCACCGCCACCTGCTTGGGCAGCCGCAGGTGCCGGGCGGCGAAGACGTAGCCCATGCCACCCTCGCCGAGCAGCGAGGTCAGCTCATAGGTGCCGCCGAGCACGGACCCGACGCGGACGTCATCGGCCTGGGGAGGGTTCATGGGGCGGGGGAACTATGGACCACCGCCGGTGGCTGTCACAACGCCGGGCGTGTCAGGCTCCTGTCGTACCTTCTCCCGTGTGCAAGGGCGGGAGGGGGGCGCATGGCGAACGGGGCGGCGGGGGAGTTGGTGGACGCAGGCAACGGCAGCAGGATGAAGGGACGCATGGGCAAGAAGCCAGCGAGGAAGCCGCGCCCGCGGAAGGTGACCAGCAAGGAGATCCTCGCCGAGCCGGAGGAACGGCGGCTGGAGGTCATTGCCGGCGTCGTGGAGGAGAAGGCGGCGCCGAGCTTTGACCACTCCGTCGTACAGAACCAGCTGGGTGGGCTCATCGGCCAGCACTTCGGCAGCCAGCGGCGTGGCGGGCCCGGCGGGTGGTGGATCGGCACGGAGGCTGACATCGAACTCGGGCCCCATGATCTCGTCCGCCCGGACGTGGCGGGTTGGAGGCGGGACCGTCACGCTGTACGGCCCAGGGGCCGGCCGGTCCGGCAGGTGCCGGACTGGGTGTGTGAGCTCGTCTCCGCGTCAAACAGGAAGCGGGACACGGTGGAGAAGGTGCGCTTGTACCACCCGCGCGAGCTCTTCGACGCCCCGACCACTCCGCCGCCGCCGCGGGGCCGTCCCCCGGGCCGCCCTGCGCGCCGGTCCCGCCGCTGAAGCGCCGAGTGGCCCCCGGCACCCAGCCGCGGTACACACGCGCTCCATGTCCACCGTCACGCCGCGGCTCACCACCCTGAGCCACTGCGCGGGTTGAGCCGCCAAGCTCCGCCCGGCGCAACTGGCGCAGGTCCTGCGCCACCTGAAGACCGTGAAGTCCCCGGACGCGCTCGTTGGCTTCGCCACGAGCGACGACGCGGCCGTCTATCGCCTCAACGCCACCCAGGCCGTGGTGGAGACGGTGGACTTCTTCCCTCCCGTGGTGGACGACCCCTTCCAGTTCGGTCGCATCGCCGCGGCGAACGCGCTCAGTGACGTCTGGGCCATGGGGGCGAAGCCGCTCTTCGCGCTTTCGCTGGTGGGCTTCCCCAAGGAACTCCCGCTCAAGACGCTCCGCCGCATCCTGCAGGGCGGTCACGCCGCGGCCCACGAGGCGGGCATCCCCATCCTCGGCGGCCACTCGGTGCAGGACCCCGAGCCGAAGTACGGACTTGCCGTCACCGGCGTCGTCCACCCGCGCCGCATCCTCAAGAACGTGGGCGCGAAGCCCGGTGACGTGCTGCTGCTCACCAAGCCCATCGGCTCGGGCATTGCCACCACCGCCATCAAGCGCGGCATCGCCGACAAGAAGCTCACCCGCGCCGCGGTGGGCGTCATGTCGGAGTTGAACAAGGTTGCAGGCGAGGTCATCGCCTCCGGCCGCTTCCGCGTGCACGCGCTCACCGACGTTACCGGCTTCGGCCTGCTCGGCCACCTGTGGGAGATGGCCCGGGGTTCCAAGGTCCGCGCGCTGCTGGACCTGGAGCGCGTCCCGCTCATCGCGGGCGTCCCTGCGCTCGCCGCGGCAGACTGCATCCCCGGCGGCAGCAAGGCCAACCTCGACTGGGTCCGCCCCCACGTGGAGTTCCCAGAGGGGCTGCCCGCGGACATCCAGGTGGTGCTCGCGGACGCGCAGACCAACGGCGGGCTGCTCGCCTCCGTGGCGGGCAAGGACGCGCTGCGGCTGTACCAGGCGCTCCAGCGCAAGGGCGTGCCGGTCGCCGCCATTGGCGAGGTGGTCAAGGGCAAGGCGGGCATCACCGTCGTCGGCTAGGCTCGGCCGCCGCCCATGAGCGCCGCCCTCAAGCCCGCCATCACCCGCCCGGAGCTGGATGTCTGGCTCGCGGGCGGGCTGTCGCTCGTGGCCATGGCCGTGCTGGGCGTGCTGGCGGTCACCACGGCGCCGGACCTGGTGAACGCGAAGTTCCTCTGGCTGAACGCGGTCATCAACGGGCCCCACTTCCTCGTCTCCTACCGGCTGCTCTACGCCTCCCGCGAGAACGCCCGCCGCTACCCGTGGGCCTCCCTGTGGGTGCCGCTGCTGCTGTTGGCCTGGGGCGCGGTGGCGCTGGGGCTGTCCGCGGTGAACCCGGACTGGAGCTGGGGGCTGGACGCCCTCTTCGCCGTGAACGCCGTCTACCTCTCGCTCCACTACACCGGGCAGGCGTGGGGGATGGTCTCCACCTTCTCCCAACTCGAGGGGCTCCGCTTCGCCCCCGCCGAGCGCACGCTGCTGCGCCTCTTCCTCCGCGGCATGGCTGCTTGGCACGTCCACTGGCTCCTCCGGCAGACCGTGTGGACGCCCGGGCCAGAACACGCCGCGCTCGCGCACGGACTCGAGGCGGCGGTGAACGCGTTTGCTGCCGTGTCGCTGGTCGTGGGGCTCGCCACGCTCTGGCGGGCAGCGTCCCGCAGCGGCCACCGGCTGCCGGCCCGCGTCGCCGTCCCGTACCTGGCGCTGCACGCCTGGTACCTGCTCCTCTTCTTGCACCCCGGTGCGCTGTTCTGGGTGCAAATCGCGCACGCGCTGCAATACCTGCCGTTCCCGCTGCGCGTCGAGCTCAACCGCCAAGCTGTCCACGCGGACGCTGCACGCCGTACCGGGGTGTCCATGGCGTGGGTGCTGGGCGCCAGCGTCCTGGTCTTCGCGGGGCTGCCGTGGCTCTCGCACGTCGCGGGGCCGCTCGCGCGCTCGGGCTGGGAGGTGGCCGTGGCGCTCATCAACATCCACCACTACTTCATCGACGGCTGCATCTGGCACATCCGCAACCCGGTGGTGAGCGAGGAGCTGTTCGCCCACATCCGGCGCGCGCCGCCCGCCACGACACCGCAGCCGGGACAGGTGGCCGCATGAGGCGCTCGTCAATTCCCGCCCTCCTGGCCTTGGCGCTGCTGCCCCTCACCGCGGGGGCAGGTCCCTTCGTGGTGCTGGACCCCGGTCACGGCGGCATCCACGAGGGGGCCATGGGCGTGGGCGGGGTGATGGAGAAGTCGCTCGCGCTCGAGTTCGCGTTCAAGGCCAAGGCCACGCTCGAGAAGGCCGGTTTCACGGTGGTGCTGACGCGGGACCGGGATGTCCACGTCAAGCTCGTGGAGCGGGTGGCCTTCTCCAACGGACGGCGGCCGGACCTCTTCATCAGCCTGCACTGCAACAGCATGCCCACCCGCGCGCTGCGGGAGCGCTTCGCCGGCATCCAGACCTTCTTCCTCTCCGCGGACAGCAGCGGCGAGGAGGCGAAGCGGACCGCCTTGCGCGAAAACACCGAGGGGGCGCAGGCCGCAGCCCAGCCGCAGGGGGAGGACACGCTCGCGTTCATCCTCAAGGACCTGGCGCGCAGCGAGGCGCACCAGGACTCGTCCCGGCTCGCCGCAGCACTGCACGCCCGGCTGCTCGAGGCGAGCGGCGCGGAGGACCGCGGCGTGCAGCAGGCGCCGCTGTTCGTGCTGATGGGCATGGACGCCCCCGCGGCGCTGGTGGAGCTGGGCTTCATCGCCCACCCGGAGGAGGGCAAGCGGCTGCAGGAGGCCCCGTACCAGCAGAAGCTGGTGGACGGACTCGTCGCGGGCGTGAAGGACTTCCTGCAGGCGCGCGCGCGGGCAGCGGCACCCGTGCACTGACAACGCGGGCAGGCGTGGTACACCCGCGCCCCCATGCGCTCGTTCGACCGTTCCGCCCTCCAGACGCGTCCCGTCACCCTCACCCCCAACCCCAACCGCTACGCGGAGGGGTCGACGCTGGTTGAGTTCGGCCACACGCGCGTGCTGGTGACGTGCTCGGTGGAGGAGCGCGTGCCGCCGCACCTGCTCAACAAGGGGCAGGGCTGGGTGACGGCGGAGTACGGGATGTTGCCGCGCTCCACGCACACGCGCTCCCCGCGCGAGGCGGCCAAGGGCAAGCAGGGCGGGCGCACGCTCGAAATCCAGCGCCTCATCGGCCGCGCGCTGCGCTCGGCCGTGGACATGAAGCAGCTGGGGGCACGCACCCTCACGCTGGACTGTGACGTGCTGCAGGCGGATGGCGGTACCCGCGTGGCGAGCATCACCGGCGCCTACGTGGCGCTCTCGCTCGCGCTCAGCGCGCTCAAGAAGAAGGGCGTCCTGTCCACGCTGCCCAAGCTGATGCCGGTGGCGGCCATCTCGGTGGGCATCGTGAAGGGCGAGGTGGTGGTGGACCTGGACTACGACGAGGACTCCACCGCGGAGGTGGACCTGAACCTCGTGGCGGACGGGGAGGGGCGCATCATCGAGGTGCAGGGCACCGCGGAGCACAAGGCGTTCGAGCGCAAGCAGCTGGACGCCATGGTGGACGCTGGCATGGGCGTCATCTCCCAGCTCATCCAGCTGCAGCAGCAGGCGCTCCAGCCGTGACGCGCGGGCGCCTGCTGTTCGCCACCACCAACCCGGGAAAGCTGGCGGAGCTGCGCGGGCTGGTGGGGGAGGCGCTGGAGGTGCTGTCGCTCGCGGACTTCCCCGGCGTGGGCGAGTCGCCCGAGGACGGGGACACCTTCGCCGCCAATGCGGAGCAGAAGGCGCTGTTCTACGCGCGGGCCGCGGGGGTGCCGGCGCTGGCAGATGACTCCGGGCTGTGCGTGGAAGCGCTCAGCGGTGCCCCGGGGGTGCGCTCGGCGCGCTATGTGCCCGGCACGGACGCGGACCGGTGGCGGGCACTTCTCACGGCACTCGAGGATGTCCCGGACGACCGCCGTGGCGCCGCCTTCCGCTGCGCGCTCTGCCTGGCGCTGCCCACCGGCAAGACGTGGCTGGAGGAGGGGGAGTGCCGCGGCCGGATTGCGCGGCAGCCCGTGGGCGAGGGGGGCTTCGGCTACGACCCGGTGTTCCAGCTTCCCAGCGGAAAGACCATGGCGGAGCTGACCAAGGCCCAGAAGTCCGCCGTCTCCCACCGCGGCGAGGCCTTCCGGCGGATGCGACCGCACCTGGAGGCGCTGGCGGCCCCGCTGCGCTGAAAAGAAGCGCGCTCGGAGGGATTCGAACCCCCGACCCTTGGCTTCGAAGGCCAATGCTCTATCCAGCTGAGCTACGAGCGCAGAAGGGGGCTGTGGGGAGGAAAGGTGGGCGACCAACCGGGCTTGAACCGGTAACCCCTGGAGTCACAGTCCAGTGCTCTGCCAATTGAGCTATGATCGCCGTCCGCCCTGCCAACCACCTGCAACGGGCCGCGGTGAGTACCCAATATCGGGCGCTCCCGCAAGCCCGGAATCCGGGGGGTTTTTGATAGTCCTCTCCGTTCGTCTGCTTGCGCGTATACGTGGAGGTGCCCCATGGCGCAGGTGACGCTCTACATGGACGAGGACACGTTGGCGCGGGTCCGCGAGGCCGCCGAGGAGGCGGGCGTCTCGGTCAGTGCCTGGGTCTCCGAGTTGGTCCGGGAGCGGACGCGGAACGAGTGGCCGCCCGGCGTGGCAGACCTGGCGGGGGCCTGGCCGGACCTCCCCTTGGCGGAGGACCTGCGGGCCGGCGGGGGCGAGGACACGCCGCGCGAGAAGCCCTGATGTTCCTCCTGGACACCAACACCCTCGTCTATTTCTTCCGGGGGGAGGGGGACGTGGCGCGCCGGCTGCTCGGGCTCCCGCCCACGACCATCCTCGTCCCCGCCGTGGTGGTGTACGAGCTGGAGACGGGCCTCGCGAAGTCCACGGACGGCTCCCGCCGCAGAAAGCAGCTGGAGTCGCAGCTCTCGGCGGTGAAGGTGGTCCCCTTCGGCCTCGAGGAGGCGCGCGCGGCGGCGAAGGTCCGGGCCCGGCTGGAGTCGGAGGGGGTGCCCATCGGGCCGCTGGACACGCTCATCGCGGGCACGGCGCTCGTCCACCGGGCGGTGCTCGTGTCCCGCAACACGTGGGAGTTCGGGCGCGTGGCAGGGCTCCGGGTCGAGAACTGGTACGACCCGGCGCCGTAGGCCTGCGCCAACGCGCCCGGCGGGATTCGAACCCACGACCCTTGGCTTAGAAGGCCAATGCTCTGTCCAACTGAGCTACGGGCGCACGGGCCTTCCGGATGTCGGGGCGACAGGATTCGAACCTGCGACCTCCTGCGCCCAAGGCAGGCGCGCTACCAGACTGCGCTACGCCCCGACCAGGAAGGACCGTCACAACGGCTGTGCGTTCTCTCCCATGCGGAGGAACAACACAAGCGCGGATCTGGATCATTGACAGCCCGACAACGGATCGGTTAGAAGCCGCGCCGCCAAAATCGGTAAGGGAGCGTAGCTCAATTGGCAGAGCAATGGACTCTTAATCCATAGGTTGTGGGTTCGATTCCCTCCGCTCTCAAGTTCACCGGGGCCGGCGAGTTCAAAAGACTCGCCGGCCTCGTCCTTTTCTGGGACCTTCACGCCCCCCAACTTTCCACCCCGGGCGGGTGGCGAAACTGGTAGACGCGCCAGACTTAGGATCTGGTTCCGCAAGGAGTGAGGGTTCGAGTCCCTCCCCGCCCATCACCCGCACCGCAACGAGGCACACGACCATGAAGGTGAACGTCGAGACGCTGTCTTCCATCGAGCGCAAGCTGTCCATCGAGGTGGACGCCGCCGTGGTCTCCGCGGAGCTGGACCTGGCCTACACGGCGCTGTCCCACCGCGTGAAGGTCCCCGGCTTCCGCCCCGGCAAGGTGCCCCGGCGCATCCTCGAGCAGCGCTTCAAGGCCCAGGTCCACGACGACGTGGCCCAGCGCGTGGCCGAGCGCGCCTACGCGCAGGCCGTCACCGAGCAGAAGCTCCCCGTGGTGGACAGCCCCCGCGTGAGCAACCCGCCGCTCGTGCCGAACGCGCCGTTCACCTTTGAGGCCCGCGTGCAGGTGCGCCCGCAGGTGGAGCCGAAGGAGTACGCCGGCCTGAAGCTCTCCCGCCACGTGGTGAAGGTGGACGAGGGCAAGGTGGACGAGCAGCTCAAGCGGCTGCAGGACGCCAACACCAAGCTGGAGGCCATTGCCGGCCGTGGCGTGGCGGCCACCGGCGACTTCGCCACCATCGACTACACCGTGTCCGTGGACGGCAAGCCGCTGTCCAACGCCGCGGGCGAGGGCACCGTGGTGGAGGTGGCCGCAGGCGAGCTGCTCAAGGGCAACATCGAGGCGCTCGCCGGGCTGAAGGTGGGCGAGCAGCGCGACGTGGCCTTCACCTTTCCGGCGGACTACCCGGCCGATGAGGCCAAGGGGAAGGCGGCGCTCTTCCACTGCACGCTCAAGGGGCTGCAGCACAAGGTGGCCCCCGCCCTGGACGACGCGTTCGCCAAGCAGGTGGAGGGCGGCGAGACGCTGGAGGAGCTCAAGGGCCGCATCCGCAAGGACCTGGAGGAGGGGGAGAAGTCCCGCCTCGCCATTTCCGAGCGCGAGGAGCTGCTCAAGGCCCTCTCCGCGAAGAACCCGTTCGACGTCCCCTCCGCCATGGTGGAGCGCGGGATCGACTTCATGCTGCGCGGGGCGCTCAGCTCCATGATGGACCGCGGCATGGACCCGCGCATGATGAACCTGGACTTCGGCCGGCTGCGCGAGGAACTGCGCGACAAGGCGGAACTGGAGGTGCGCGGCTCGCTGCTGCTCGAGGCCATCGCGGACAAGGAGAAGCTGTCCGTGACGGACGAGGAGCTGGAGGCCGCTGCCAAGGCCCGCAACCTGTCCACGGATGACCAGAAAGAGGGGTTGCGCCAGCGACTCCGCGAGGACAAGGCGGTTGAATTCGTGAAGGCGAAGGCGTCCTACTAGCGCCCCCACGCTGCACCCCTGGAGACCCCCGCATGTCCTACCTGATTCCCACCGTCCTCGAGCAGACCCACCGCGGCGAGCGCGCCTACGACATCTACAGCCGCCTGCTGAAGGACCGCATCATCCTGCTCGGCACGGAGATCAACGACGACGTGGCCAACGTCATCGTGGCGCAGTTGCTGTTCCTCGAGTCCGACGACCCGGACAAGGACATCAACATCTACATCAACTCCCCGGGCGGCTCCGTCACGGCGGGCCTGGCCATCTACGACACCATGCAGTACGTGAAGCCCAAGGTGTCCACCATCTGCGTGGGGCAGGCGGCCTCCATGGGCGCGGTGCTGCTGCTCGCCGGCGCCAAGGGGAAGCGGTACTCGCTGCCCAACTCCCGCATCATGATCCACCAGCCCATGGGCGGCGCCCGCGGGCAGGCCACGGACATCGACATCCAGGCGAAGGAGATCCTCCGGATGCGGGCGAAGCTGAACGAGCTCATCGTCAAGCACACCGGCACGCCGCTGGACCGCGTGGAGCGCGACACCGAGCGCGACTACTTCATGGGCCCGGTGGAGGCGAAGCAGTACGGCATCATCGACGAGGTGGTGGCCCAAAAGCCCAAGAGCGAGGGCAAGCCCGAGGAAAAGAAGTAGATTAAGGAGGACCAAACGCTGGTAGGGTGCACGGCGCCATGCGACCTTCCCTGCTGCTGTTCGTTGTCACTTCTGCCGCGCTGCTGGGCGGCTGCTTCAAGGACGTCCCCTGCAAGGCGCCTGTCTGCAGCGAGGGTGAGACCGCGGCGGGGGCCTGCGACGCCTCCGACCGCGGCTGCCGCACCCTCGAGGTATGTGGCCTGGTGGTGCACTGCCGTGCCGCCCCCGTCACCTGCACCGCACAGCCGACGTGCGCGGAGGGAGAGGTGCCCGGCGGGGCCTGCGGCGCCGGGGAGCCCGGCTGCCGCAGCGTCAGCTTGTGCGGCACCACGGTGCACTGCCGTGCCGAGGCCCAGTGCAGGGCTGCGCCCGCGTGCGAGCCGGACGAAGAGGCGGGGAGCGCGTGCGCCGCC
>VGRA01000023.1 GCA_016875515.1 Deltaproteobacteria bacterium
CCACTTCGCCGGGTCGTACCCGCCGAAGAGGTTCTTCCCCCCGGTGACCGTCACCTGCTGGGTGTAGTTGCCGAGGGCGACGTAAACGTCCCGCTTGTTCTGGGCGACGGCTTCCGTGAGTCCCGCGGCAATGGTGGCCTTTGGGGCTGTCCGCGTGCCCGCGTTGGCGTTGTTACCAGAGGTGGAGACGAAGATGGCATTCGCCACCTCCCCATCAATTCCGTCGCAGTTGGCATCCACGAACGCCATATCCGGGAGGTCCGTGTCGGACGTCTTGGTGCAGGCGTACTCGCAGCCGTTGCTGGCCAGGCCGTCGAGGTCCCAGAAGTCGGGAAGGCAGGTGTAGCCGCACATTCCGGCGGTGCAGGACGGCGCCGCGTTGGCGAAGGTGCACGCATTCCCGCACGTGCCGCAGTGGGCCACGTCCGTGGCGAGCGTCACCTCGCAGCCGTCCGCCCCCTGCCCATTGCAATCCCCGAAGCCCGGGTTGCAGGCGCCCACGACGCAGGTGCCGGCCGGGCACGCAGGGGTGGCGTTGGGCGTGGTGCAAACGGTGCCGCAGGCCCCGCAATTGTCCACGCTCCAGCCGGCCTCCACGTCCGCGTCCACGATCCCGTCGCAGTCGTTGTCCTTCGCGTCGCAGATCTCCAAACCCGTGTAGGTGCAGGCGTACTCGCACCCGTCCACGACCAGGCCGTTCAGGTTGTAGAAGTTCTGGAAGCACGCGGCGACCAGGCACTCTCCGCCGGCGCACTGGGGGAGGGCGTTGGGCGGCGCGCACCGGTTGTTGCAGGCGCCGCAGTGGTCCAGCGAGGTCTGCAGGTTGTACCCGTCGTCCACCGCGCCGTCGCAGTCGTCGTCCAGGCCGTTGCACTGCTCCACCTCGCCCACGCCGGGGTAGCAGGCGCCCGGTGCGCCGTTGATGCACGCAGAGGCGGTCCGGCGGCACAGCCCCACGCCGCACTCGAGGTCCCCGAGCCCCTCGTCCGTCTGGCCGTCACAGTCGTCGTCGACGTTGTTGCAGGTCTCGTTGGCCGGAACGCGCGCGTCGCAGGTGGAGTAGCCTTGGTTGGGATCACACGTCACCTTGCCGGTGCAGGTGCCGAGGGTGTTGGTGTTCTCGCAGGGCAACGTCTGGCCCGCGCTCTCGGCGGTGCAACCGCAGGTCGAGGAGCGAGGCTGGCACTGGCGCGTCACGAGTCCACCGTCCACCAACCGCGCGTCCGAGCAGCGGAAGCTGTCCGGGCAGATGCCGTCAAAGCGGCAGTCGCGCGCGCAGAAGGACTCGTCCCCCAGCTTCACGCACTCGTCCGCGGGGTAGGGGCAGTCCTCCTTCGTGACGCAGGCCTGGCACAGTCCGGCCTTCTCCGGGACGCAGGCGAAGCGCTCCTTGCTGACGCTGGTGCAGATCTCCGAGCCGATCAGGCAGCCCTCGGCGCACGGGCGCATGCAGACCTTGTCCGGGGGGCCCCCGGGCGTGGCCTCGCAGAAGGACAGCTCGCACTCGTCGTCCTCCTCGCAGGGGACGCCCAGGTCCTTCAGCTTCGCCTGGGCGGGCGGCTCGGAGCAGCCGGCGCAACCGGAAAGGACGACGGACAGCGTTGCGGCAAGGAGTGCCGCGGCGAGCAAGCGGGGCGTCATGCGGCGGCAGCTTAGCCCGCCGGGCAGCCGATGTGGCAGCCGCGGGTGTCGCGCCTTAGACTCCTTCACATGGTCACGATCACGTATTGCACCGCTTGAGGCTACGCCTCAAGGGCCGCCCGGGTGGCGGCCGCGCTGAGGCAGGACCTGGGCGTGGAGGTCTCCCTGTCGAGGGGCAGTTGGGGCACCTTCGAGATTGCCGTGAACGGGAAGGTGGTGGCGAAGAAGGGGCTCGCCGGCTTCCCCACCGAGACGGAGGTCGTGGCGGCGGTGCGCCGGGAGCTGGGGGCGGCCACCTCCGGCTGAAGAACGGGCTGCGGCGGGACCGGGAGTTGGTGGTATCCCCGGCCCCGTGACGCGCTACCGCCTCTACGTCCTCGCCGCCGCGCTGCTCTGGTCCTCTGCCGGGGCGGGCATCAAGGCGTGTGCGCTCAATGCCTGGCAGATCGCCTTCGGCCGGTCGCTGGTGGCCGCCGTGGTGCTGTTCGCCCTGGTGCCGGAGGCGCGCAGGCTGCCGTCCCGGGCGGCGGCGCTGGTGGCGCTCGCCTACGCGGCCACGGTGACGCTCTTCGTCTTTGCCACCAAGGCCACCACGGCCGCCAACGCCATCTTCCTGCAGGACACCGCGCCCCTGTGGGTGATGGTGCTGGGCCCCTTCCTCATTGGCGAGCGGGCAGCGCGGAGCGAGTGGCTGGCGGCCCCGGTGTTCGGCGCGGGGCTGTCGCTCTTCTTTTTGGACCAGCTCTCGCCGGGGCAGATCATCGGGAACCTCATTGCGCTGGGCTCCGGGCTGGCCTTTGCGCTGACCATCCTGGGGATGCGCCGGGTGCAGGGGGAGGGGACCCCGGCCACCGCGTGGGGGAACCTGGTGGCGGCGTTGGTGACCGCGCCGCTCATTGCCGGGGGCCCTGCGCCCACCGCCACGGACGTGGGCGCGCTCTTGTTCCTCGGCGTCTTCCAGCTGGCGCTCGCGTACCACCTGTTCGGGCGCGGGGTGAGCGGGCTGCCGGCAGCGGAGGCGGCGCTGCTCATCCTGGTGGAGCCGGTGCTGAACCCGGTGTGGACCTTCGTGGTGACCGGGGAGCGGCCCGGCCCCTGGGCGGTGGTGGGGGGCGGGGTGATCCTCGTGGCCACCGCGTGGCGCACCCTGGCGCCGCTCTGGCTGGAGCCGAGGCGCCAGCTGGGCTAAGCCGCCCAGCCCATGATCCCATTCCGGACACTCCTTGCCGCCGCGGGGGCCACGGCCCTCGTCTCCTGCAGCCACGCCCAGACCGCGCAGCGCCCCGCGCCGCTGCCGCCGCCCCGGGACATGCCCGCCGAGGCGAAGGCGTTCGTGGACAAGGTGAACAAGGACCTGAAGGTGCTGTGGACGAAGCAGGCCACCGCCGAGTGGGTCAAGAACACCCACATCACCGACGACACCGAGCGGAACGCGGCGTGGGCCAACGAGACGGTGATGGCCTACCTGTCCGGGGCCATCAAGGACTCGCTGCAGTTCCAGGGGGTCGCCGGCCTGGACGCAGACACCCAGCGGATGCTGAACCTGCTGCGGCTCTCCAGCTCGCTGCCCGCCCCGTCCGACGAGGCGCAGCGCGGCGAGCTCGCGTCCCTAGCGGCGAAGCTGGAGGGGATGTACGGCAAGGCCAAGGCCTGCGACGCCTCCGGGAACAACTGCCGGGACCTGGAGCAGCTGTCGGAGGTGATGGGGAAGAGCCGCAAGTACGGCGAGCTGCTGGCGGCCTGGCAGGGCTGGCACGACACGGCGCGCCCCATGCGGCCGCTGTACGCGAAGCTCTCGGCCCTCTCCAACGCGGGGGCGAGGGAGATCAACTTCCAGAACCTGGGAGAGCTCTGGCGCTCCGGCTACGACATGACGCCCGCCGAGTTCGAGGCGGAGACGGACCGGCTGTGGCAGCAGGTGAAGCCGCTGTACGACGATCTGCACTGCTACGTGCGGGGCCGGCTGCAGAAGACGTACGGCGCGGACAAGGTGCCGGACGGGCAGCCCATCCCGGCGCACCTGCTGGGCAACATGTGGGCGCAGGAGTGGACCAACGTCTACCCGCTGGTGGAGCCGTTCCCGGGGCAGGCCAGCCTGGACGTGGGCAAGGAGCTGGTGAAGCAGAAGTGGGACGCGGTGCGGATGGTGAAGCTGGGGGAGGGGTTCTTCACCTCGCTGGGCCTCAAGCCCCTGCCGCAGACCTTCTACGAGCGCTCGCAGTTCACCAAGCCGAGGGACCGCGAGGTGGTGTGCCACGCCTCCGCGTGGGACGTGACGTACGAGAACGATCTCCGCGTGAAGATGTGCATCAAGCCCACCGAGGAGGATCTGGTCACCATCCACCACGAGCTGGGGCACAACTACTACTACGCCCACTACCACACGCTCCCCGTGCTCTTTCAGCAGGGGGCCAACGACGGGTTCCACGAGGCCATTGGCGACGCGCTCGTGCTGTCCGTTGGACCGGACTACTACCAGAAGGTTGGGCTGCTCCCGGGCAAGCGGGCGGAGAGCGACAAGGCGCTCATCAACCTGCAGATGAAGGACGCGCTGGAGCGGGTGGCCTTCCTGCCGTTCGGCAAGTTCATTGACCAGTGGCGGTGGGACGTCTTCGCCGGGAAGGTGACGGAGGAGAACTACAACGCGGCGTGGTGGGAGCTGCGGCGGAAGTACCAGGGCGTGGCCCCGCCGGTGGCCCGTAGCGAGGGAGACTTCGACGCCGGGGCGAAGTACCACATCCCGTCCAACGTCCCGTACACCCGCTACTTCCTGGCGCGGATCCTCCAGTTCCAGTTCCACCGGGCGCTGTGCAAGGTGGCGGGGCAGACGGGGCCGCTGCACGCCTGCTCCGTGTACGGGAACAAGCAGGCGGGGGCGAAGCTGCAGGCCATGCTGGAGATGGGGGCCCGCAAGCCGTGGCCGGACGCGCTGGAGGCGCTCACCGGTGAACGGCAGATGGATGCCACGGCCCTGCTGGACTACTTCGCCCCGCTGCAGACCTGGCTGAAGGAGCAGAACAAGGGACGGTCTTGCGGCTGGTGACGTCTGGCAGCAGGCGTTGAGGCGGCACCTCGGGTTTACATCCACCGGGGGATGGCTTAAGGTTTTCTCCGTTCGCCTTCACATAAGGTGGGGGAACCGGCGGACGATCAAGTCACGCACGCAGCAACAGCAAGGACGAGCAATGGCTACTGGTACCGTGAAGTGGTTCAACGATGCGAAGGGCTTCGGCTTCATCACGCAGGACGGCGGTGGGGAGGACGTGTTCTGCCACCACACCGCGATCAACATGGACGGGTTCCGCACCCTGGCCGAGGGCCAGAAGGTGGAGTTCGACGTGACCCGCGGCCCCAAGGGCCTGCAGGCGCAGAACGTGCGCCCGGCCTAGTCGTCGGTCCAGCTCGCATGCCGTAACGGGAAGGCCCGGATTCCGCGAGGAACCCGGGCCTTCTTGCGTACGGATTTGGACGGGGAGCGGCTACTTCTTGCCCTTGATCTCCTTGAGCTCCACCTCGAACACCAGGGTGGCGCCGCCGGGGATCTTCGGCGGGGCGCCGCGGTCACCGTAGGCCTTATCGGACGGGCAGGTCAGCTTGGCCTTGCCGCCCACCTTCATCTTCTGCACGCCCTCGGTCCAGCAGGGGATGACGCCCTTGAGGGGGAAGCTGGTGGGCTCGTTGCGCTTGTAGCTGGAGTCGAACTCGGTGCCGTCGGTCAGCGTGCCGCGGTAGTGGACGGTGACGGTGTCCTCCGCGGTGGGGCTGGGGCCGGTGCCGGCCTTCTGCTCCTGGTAGATGACGCCGGAGGGCAGCTTCTGGGCCCCCTTCTCCAGCGCGGCCTTCTCCAGCCACGCCTTGCCCTTCTCCTTCTCCTTGTCCGCGCGGCTCTTGGCGCGGGAGCCGGCCAATGCCTGGATCTTGGGCTCGTACTCCTCGGGCTTGACCGCGGCCGGGGCGTCCTTGGCGGCGTCCTCGAGACCCTTCTTGAACACGGCCAGCTCGGCGGGGCTGAGCGCGAAGTCGCGCTTGATGTTCTTACCCATCAGGTAGCCCAGCGCGTACACGGTCTTCTCGTCCTCGGTCTTCAAGCCCTGCGCGCCGGCAGTCCCGGCAACGAGCAGCGCAGCCACCATCCACGTCGTCCGCATGTGTGTCCGTCCCTTTCGGGCCCCGGGTGGGGCCTTGTGTCCGGCATCCAGCCGGGAAGAGGTGGCCTTATAGGCCGGTCCAACGTTCCGCCGCGCCGCCTTTTGCACCGCGACGGTGCTTCTGGTTCTCTCCGCCGCCCATGGACGCCCACCCCCGCCGAATGTTCACCCTGGCCCTCTGGCTGCTTCCTGCGCTCGCCGCCGCGCAGGTGGATCTCCGCTCCGCGGTGAAGCAGCACGTGCTGCGCAACGGCATGACGTGGTTGGTGGTGGAGCGCCACCAGGCCCCGGTCTTCACCGGCTTCGTCCGGGTGAAGGTGGGCGGGGCGGACGAGGAGGCCGGGTACACGGGGCTGGCGCACCTGTTCGAGCACATGGCCTTCAAGGGCACGGCGGCGCTCGGGACCACGGACTTCGAGGCGGAGAAGGGGCTGTTGCGGAAAATTGCCGAGGCGGGGGACCGGCTGTCCGCGCTGGAGCGCTCGGTGCAGGGGGCCACCGAGGAGGCGGCGCGGCTGCGGACGGAGCTCAAGCAACTGGGCGAGGCGCATGGGAAGCTCACGGACGAGAACGCGCTGTCCGCCCTGTACCAGCTCAACGGCGCGGTGGGGCTGAACGCCACCACGGACAAGGATCTCACCAGCTACTTCGTCAGCTTCCCGCGGAACCGGCTGGAGCTGTGGGCGCAGGTGGAGGCCTCGCGGCTGGCGGCCCCGGTGCTGCGGGACTTCTACAAGGAGCGGGACGTGGTGATGGAGGAGCGCCGCATGCGCACGGACAGCGAGCCGGGCGGCGCCATGTACGAGGAGCTGATGCAGGTGGCGTTCACCATGAGCCCCTACCGCTGGCCCACGGTGGGGTACATGGGGGACCTGGAGTCCATGACGCTGCAACGGGCGCAGGCCTTCCACGAGAAGTTCTACGCGCCGGCCAACGCGGTGGGCTGCATCGTGGGGGACGTGAAGTTCGAGGAGGTGGTGCCGCTGCTGGAGCGGACGTTCGGCGCCATCCCCGCGCGCCCGGCGCCGCCACCGCTGATGTTCGCTGAGCCGCCCAGGCGCCAGCAGCGCCGCAGCACGGTGTACTTCGACGCGGGGCCCCGGCTGATGCTGGGGTTCCGCAAGCCCACGCTGCCCTCGCGCGACGACTACGTGTTCGACGTGATCGACGCGGTGCTCGGGGAGGGGCGCACGGGGCGGCTGCACCAGCGGCTGGTGCAGAAGGACCGGGTGGCGCAGCGGGTGGGGGTGTTCACCGGCCCGGGCTCCCGGCTGGACAACCTGTTCACCGTGGTGGCGTTGCCCATGGAGGGCGTGCCACTGGAGAAGGTGGAGCGCGCCGCGTGGGAGGAGCTGGAGCGGCTGAAGCGGGAGCCCCTGGCCGCGGAGGAACTCCAGAAGGTGCTCAACCAGGTCCAGGCGGGGCTGGCCCGCGCGGTGGCCACGAACAACGGGCTGGCCTCCACGCTGAGCCGTTACCAGGCGCTGGCAGGGGATTGGCGGTACTTCGTGGACCACCCGGGCGTCATCGCCAGCATCACCGCGGAGGACGTGCAGCGGGTGGCGCGGCAGTACTTCGTCCCGGAGAACGCGGTGGTGGTGGACCTGCAGCGGCCGGCGGCGGCGGGAGGTGGCAAGTGAGGCGGGGACTCGCGGGGTGGCTGTGCGGCGTGTTGGTGGCGGCGTGCGCGGCGGGGCCGGAGGTGCGGCCCGCGGTGTCGGAGACGGCGGCGAAGGCCGCGCCGGTGGAGCCGCCTGCGGCGCCGGCCCAGCGTGACGCCGGGCCCGGCTGGCGCGCGCTGCCTGCCGCGCTTTCCGGAGATCCCACGAAGCTGGCCATCCCGCCGCTGGAGCTCTCCGTGGTGAAGCCGGAGCGGGAGACCTGGCCGAACGGGCTGAAGGTCTACTGGATGCGGGATGCCACGGTGCCACTGGTGACGGTGCGGGCGCTGGTGGACGTGGGGACGGTGGACGAGCCGGCGGAGAAGCTGGGGCTCGTGGACCTGCTGTTCGAGCTGATGTCCTCCGGCGGCGCGGGAAGCCGGGACGCGGATGTGCTGGACCGGCTGCTGGAGTTCCACGCGGCGCTGGCGGGCGGCGCGGCGGGGGAGGAGTTCTCCGGTTTCGGGATGAACCTGAGGAAGGAGGACGTGGGCACGCTCCTGCCGGTGCTGTCAGACATGCTGCGGCGGCCGCGGCTGCAGGAGGACCGGCTGAAGCTCACCGTGGCCCAGGCACTGGAGGACGTGCGGCGGCGCGCGGACTCGCCGGGGGGGCTGGCGGAGCGGGCGGTGCGCAAGGCGGTGTTCGGCCCGGACTCTCCCCTCGCACGGGAAGAGGGGGCGGAGACGCTGAAGCGGATCACCCGTGCGGACGTGAAGGCCTTCCACGAGCGCTACGTGGTACCGGGCAACACCACGCTGTTGGTATCCGGTGACTTTGATCCGCCTTCCATGCGGGCGTTGCTGCAGCAGCTGTTCGGGGACTGGAAGGGGCAGGGGCGGGGGCCGCGGAGCTGGCCGGCGCCCGTGCCGCTGCAGCGCCGGGTGCTGCTGGTCCCCAAGGAGACGCCGCAGGTGAAGATCCGGATTGGCACGTGGGGCTACCCGCGCCGGAGCCCGGACGAGTACGCCATCCGGGTGATGAACACCGCGCTGGGCGGCGGGCTGGGGGTGGGGCGGCTGTACCTGCAGATCCGCGATGCGCAGGGGCTGGCCTACTCCGCCGGTTCGCACGTCATGCCGGGGCCCACCACCGGGCTGTTCGTGGCGAGCGTGGACACACGGCCGGAGATGGCGGTGCAGGCGCTGGACTCCACGCTGAAGCTGCTGGAGGAGGCGCGGGCGGAGGGGGCGTTCAACGCACGCGAGCGCTCGCTGGCGACGGACAGCTACCTCAACTCCTTCGCCTTCCGCTTCGACGAACCGGAGAAGGTGCTGCGGGAGAAGGCCACGTTCGATCACTTCGGCTACCCGGACGACTACCTGGACCGCTTCCGGGAGAACATCTCGCGCGTGGACGGGGCCGCGGTGGCGGCTGCGGCGCAGAAGGTGGTGGACCCGGGGACGTTCCAGATCGTGGTGGTGGGGCCGCCGGCGAAGCTGGGGGAGCTGTCCCGGTTCGGTCCCGTCACGGTCATCCAGGACGTGGAGGTGTTCCGGTAGGCCGTTTTCTTGACCGGTCCTTCCCGGGCCCTAGCCTTTCCGCAACAGGTGGCAACGTGCCTGTGACGTCCCTCCGGAGAGCGCCCATGAACGACCAGCGGAAGAAGACCCGTGCCCCTCTCGACGTGTACGTGAATAAGTACGTAGGGGGCGTCCCGTACACGGCGCGAACGTCCGACATCAGCGAGGACGGCATGCGCCTGGCGAAGCTCATCGAGCCGAAGTCCAGCAAGAGGAAGGTGGGCCTGCAGTTCCAGCTCCCGGGCTCGGAGGAGATCATCTACGCGGAGGGGGAGATCGTCCGCGATTGGGCCTCGCCGCAGACCCACGTGGAGGGGAGCGGCATCCGCTTCACGCTGCTGTCCGAACGACACCGGAAGATGATCGGCGCGTACGTGGCGCAGGCCGCCGGCCACTGAGGGGTTGCTTGACAGGGTGGCGCAGCCCTCCCTTGGATCCGGCCCTCTCCATGCGCGCCCTCCCTGCCCTGCTGGCCCTGTACTGCCT
Source organism: Deltaproteobacteria bacterium (assembly GCA_016875515.1). Classification (GTDB taxonomy): domain Bacteria; phylum Myxococcota; class Myxococcia; order Myxococcales; family Myxococcaceae; genus VGRA01. Next base: position 9,460 of record VGRA01000023.1, read on the forward strand.
CGCCCCGCTGTCTGCCCGCGCGGAGGTGGACTGGGCGGAGGGGGTCATCCGTGTCACCGGCTCCGGTCCACCGGACTTCCGCGCGCAAAACCCGGCCCAGGCGAGGCTGGCGGCGGAGAAATCCGCGCAGGAGGCCGCGCTGCGGGCGGTGCTCGCCCATGCCTCCTCGCTCCCGGTCCAGCCGGGGCAGCCGCTCGAGGCGCTGTTCTCCGCGGCGCCGGACCGCGAGCGGCTCCAGCAGCTGGCGCGCGGCTTCCGCGTCCGCGAGAAGCGCTACTTCTCGGACAACGGACTGCAGGTGGACGTGGAACTGCCGCTGGCGGCGCTGGCCGCGGCCGCCATTCAGGGGCCGCCCTCAGCGGTCATTAACGGTAAAGGTGAGTGGGAATTCACCGGGCTGCTGGTGGACGCGCGCGGCCTGGGGGCGCAGCCGGTGCTCGCGCCGCGGCTGGTGGACGAGTCCGGGCAGGTGCTCTACGCCCCCGAGTGGCTCTCCATGGATGCCCGCGGGAAAGTGGGGGTGGCGGCGTTCTTCAATGGGATGGAGCGGGCGCTCAAGCACCCGCGGGTGGGGGACCGGCCGCTGGTGTTGAAGGCCTCCGCGGTGAAGGGGGCGGAGTTGGTGCTCTCCGCTGCGTCGGCTGCGAAGCTGCGCAAGACGCGCAACGGCTGGCTGGCGGATGGGCGCGTGGGCGTGGTGGTGCAGTGAGCCGGAAGCGCGGCAAGGCGCCCGCGTCACAGGAGCATCCAGCGGGCGGCGCGGCGGTGGAGCCGGGGCCTGTTCGCGGGGGACGCTGGGGCGCGGCGCAGGTGGACGTGGCGTGGGCCGCGGCCATGGTGGCGGGGCTGCTGGCGGCGCTGCTGTTGCTGTCGCTCACCCACGGGGTGGCCATCACGCTGTCGCTCGCGCTCGCGGTGACGTACGTGTTGAACCCGGTGGTGAGCTGGCTGGCCCCGCGGGTGGGCGGCCGTGCCGCGGCCACCTCCGCGGTGTTCGTCGCGCTGGTGCTCGCCGTGGCAGGCGCGGTGGTGCTGCTGGTGCCTGCGCTCTGGGGGCAGGCGGAGAAGCTGCCCGCGTTCGTGGTGACCGCGTCACGCTCGCTCGTGCCGCGGGTGGAGGAGTGGTTCGGGGTGTCCGTCCCGGAATTCCTCGAGCGGCGGGTGGGGGAGCTGGGGGCGGATGCCTCGGGGGTGCTGCAGGACATGGGGCCGTCGGTCGCCAAGGTGGCGGCGAGGCTGGCGAGCAACACCGCCGGCGTGCTGGCCACGGCGGTGGGGCTGCTGGTGGTGCCGGTGATCGCCTTCTTCCTCCTGGTGGACTACCCGCAGCTGCTCGAGCGGATGGCGGGGCTCTTCCCGCGCCGCCATGAGCCCCAGCTGCGGCGACGGTTCTCCGAGGTGGACGCGGTGCTGTCCGCGTTCGTGCGTGGGCAGCTGACGGTGGGGGCGCTGCTGTCCGTGCTCTACGGAGTGGGGCTGTGGGTGGCGCGCCTGGAGCTGGCCATCGTCATTGGGCTGGTGGCGGGGTTCGGCAACATGGTGCCGTACGTGGGCACGGCGCTGGGGGCGCTGCTCGCGCTGTTCGGCCTGGTGCTGGCGTGGCAGGGGCCGTGGCAGCTTGCGGTGGTGGTGGGCACGTTCCTGGTGGCGCAGGCGCTGGAGGGGCTGGTCATCACCCCGCGCGTGGTGGGGGACAAGGTGGGGCTGTCGCCGGTGGTGGTGATCGTGGCGGTGCTGGCGTTCGGCGAGCTGTTCGGCTTCGTCGGGGTGCTGCTGGCGGTGCCGGCGAGCGCGGTGTTGAAGGTGGTGGGGACGGTGGTGCTGCGGCGGTACCAGGACAGCGCCGCCTTCCGCGGGGACGGGGCAGCGTGACGGCCGCGGCGGCCATGCTGCTCGCCTCGCTCTGGGCGCAGGCGGAGGAGCTGCCTCCGCGCAAGGACGTTCCAGCGGAGGTGCAACGCGTCCCCACGGCGAAGCTGGTGGGGACCGTGCGTTCGCGGCTCCCGGAGGTGGTGCTGGCGGACAGCGGCGGGAACAGCCCGGCGCCGGCGGATTTCGTGCTCTTGGGCTACCGGGTCCACGTGTTCGCCTCCGAGGATTTGGAGCCGGACGCGCTGCGGCGGCTGGTGCGGCCGGGGGTGACGCTCTGGCTGCAGACGCGCTCCAACATGCTGCGCGCCTCAACGGTGGACACGCTGCGTCGCGCGGAGGTGGCGTGGGTGCAGGTGCGTCCCCCGGTGCTTCGCGTGCACTGGGACCAACTGGGCAAGGTGCCCCGGGTGGGGGCATGGGTGGATGCCCGGCACGTGGGCGGTGCCGGGATGGTGCGGCGCGGCGCGCACCCGTTGGCGCTGGAGGTGAACGGGCCCACCCCGCCGGAGGTGCTGGTCCGGGCGCGGCCGCTGGCCACGGTGTTCCGCTTGCCCATCAGCGCCGAGCAGGCCCGGCTCGTCCCGGGGGAGCGGCTCTTATGGGGAGGCCTGCAGGGAGGCTGTGCCGCGGAGCCGCAGCTCAAGGTGCGCCTGGACGCGCCGTGGCGGCCTGCGTGTGGGCACGGCGTGCTGGCGCAGCTCACGCGGGTGCAGGTGGCGGAGCTGAAGGCGCTGTATGCGGCCCAGCCCGGCGTGGAGCTGGCGGTGGAGGTGGCAGACTCCGAGGCGGCGGCGAGCGGCGTGGCCGCGCTGCTGGATGCGCTGGACGCGGCGGCGGCGCGGAAGAGCGCGGTGCCGTGAAGGGGCTGGCGGGGCTGGAGCGGGAGATCACCGCGTGCCGCGCGTGTCCCCGGCTGGTGGCGCACCGGGAGGCCGTTGCCCGGGAGAAGCGGCGAGCCTTGCGGGAGGAGAGCTACTGGGGCAAGCCGGTGCCTGGCTTCGGAGATCCGCGGGCGTGGCGGCTGGTGGTGGGGCTGGCGCCCGGGGCGCACGGGGCCAACCGGACCGGGCGGATGTTCACCGGCGACGGCTCGGGCGCGTTCCTGTACCCCGCGCTGCACCGGGCCGACCTGTCCAACCAGCCGGAGAGCCGCAGGCGGGGGGACGGGCTGCAGCTGCGCGGGGTGTTCATCTCCAACGCGGTGCGCTGCGTCCCGCCCGGCAACCGGCCGAGCCCAAGGGAGCGCCGTCGGTGCGCGCCGTACCTGCACCGCGAGCTACAGCT
>VGRA01000024.1 GCA_016875515.1 Deltaproteobacteria bacterium
GGAGGAGCCACCCAGCTCCACGCCGCCCCCGCTCGCCTCCGCGACGCCCTTGGCAAAGCGCGCGCGTGCCTCGGGCACGTCCCAGTCCCGCGCAAAGAGCTCGCCCGCGAAGGCGCGAAGGCGCTCGGAGTTGCCGGCCGCCGTCCCATCTGCCCGCGAGGCCGCGCCGAGGATGCCGGCCACGGCCAGCGCGGTGGCGACGATGGTGGCGGTGAACCACGCGAACAGCCGCCGCCGCAGCCGGGTCCGAACGTACCGCCGGAATGAGCGCCGTCCCCCCACGGCTCAGCCCTTCACCAAGACGTAGCCCACGCCGCGCACCGTCTTGATGAGGCGCGGCGGGTCATCCCCCAGCTTCTGGCGGAGGTGGCTCACGTGGACGTCCACGGTGCGATCGCCCACCACCACGTCCGAGCGCCCTGCCTCGGAGAGCAGCGCCTCGCGCGGGACCACGCGGCCGGCGCGGCGGGCGAGCGCCACCAGCACGTCGAACTCCACGCCGGTTAGGTCCAAGGCCCCTCCCTTGAGCGTGACGGCGCGCCCCGGGACGTCGAGCACCAGGTCTCCCACCGCGAGCCGCTCGCCCGCCGGGTCCGGGTGGGCGCGGCGCAGCACGGCGCGGAGGCGCGCGAGCAGCTCTCGGGGGCTGAACGGCTTGGAGATGTAGTCGTCCGCGCCCAGCTCCAGCCCGGTGACGCGGTCCGCCTCGTCTCCCCGGGCGGTGAGCATCAGGAGCGGGACGTTGCTGCGCGCGCGGATGCGCCGGCAGACCTCCAGGCCGTTCATCCCCGGCATCATCAGGTCCAGCAGCACCGCGTCGAACGCGCCGGACTCGAGCAGGGACAGTCCCCTCGCCCCGTCCGGCGCGTGCGTCACGTTGACACCGTCCTGCCCCAGGTACTCCGCGAGCAGCCCGGACAGGCCCGCGTCGTCGTCGATGAGCAGCACGCGGAGGGACATGGGACGCATGGGACCTTACGGCTTCTCGGTCGGGCCGTGGCAGCCTCCGGTTTCGGGGCGGTGGCAGCCCCCGGCACAGGGGCCGTGGTGGTGCCGGGCGAGTGCGGAGCCGTAACCGGCAACGGTCCCGAGCGCGAGGACGGCGAGCAGCAGGCGGGGCTTCCAGGGCATGGCATTCATGGTCAGGGTCCTCGGGTGAAGGGGGGGCTCAGCGCAGCGCACGCGGGCCGAACTCGACGAGGTCCGCGAGCTGCTGGCGCTGGGTGGGTTGCAGGGCCGCGTGAAGGGCGCGGAGCGACTCGCCGGTGGTGGCCTCCAGTGCCGTCACCGCTGCGCGCGCGCGTTCGAGTGCAGACGTCCATGCCGCCTCGTCGAAGGCCTCGGCGCGCAACGCGCGTGCTGCCTCGGCGCGGATGGCGGGCCACTCCGCGCGCGCCTTCCAGCCTGCGCGCTGCACGGCCTCCACGGACTCGCGCAGCACCTTCTCCTGGTCCGGCGTGGCCCCCAGGCGCTGGCCCACGCGGCGGGCCATCCATCCGCCACCGCCTCCACCGTGCGCCCTGCACCGCGCGCGGCGCCACACCTTCACGAACCCCAACAGGCACAGCGTCCCAATGATGATTCCACCCATCTCGTGCACTCTCCGTTGACGGGGGCCTCCATGGCCCACGGAGCGCAAGATGCAGTGGGCGTGTGACGCGACTGCGTGCTTGCGTGTGAAGAAGTGTGAAGGCGGGACGGTGAACGGCGACGCGCCGCTACGCCGGACTGATGCGGGTATGGACCTCGACCTTGAGTGCCCGGGCAATGGCCGCGAAGACGGCAGAGAGATTGCTCATGGTCGGGTTACCCGAGGCCGACAACATCCGATGCAGGCTCTTGGCGGGGGTGTCGATCTCGGCGGCGAGCGCCTCGAATCCCACGGTGCCATTGACGAGATCGCGGAGCACGGCCTTGGCCGGTTCCGGCTGTCCGTGTAGGAACAGGGTGATCGCCTCGTCGAGGAGCGCCTTGGCGAACGCGGGATCCCGCTTCGCGCGTGCAAGGACTTTTGCCCGGAATTCACGCGTCAGAGCCATCTCAGTGTCCCTCTCCTGAAGCCGCCTTGCGCCGTTGGTACTCCTCCCAGAGTTCCAGCGCGCGGGCGATGTCCTTCGACTGCCGCCTCTTCGTCCCGCCGCCCAGGAGCAGGATGAACTGGTTCCGCTCACGGGCTAGGTAAATCCGCAGCCCGGGGCCCCACTGGATACGGAACTCACCGGTCCCACTGAACCAACGAACACTCGACAAGTTGCCAGTCTCCATCCGCGCCACCGCAACGGCCACCTTCGCCGCAGCCGTTGCATCCAGAGACTCAAACCAGTGTCGAAACGGACTTCGACCGTTCGAGAGGAGTTCTTTGGCTTTGAACGCAGCTAATGGTAACCTTTATGTTACCATCAATTCAAGCTGCGGAGACCTTGCCGGCTATGCCGGCTGGAGGAACCGCGCCACCACGCGCTTGATGCCCACCGAGTCGAACTTCACTTCCAGCTTCGCGTTGGGGCCGGTGCCGTCCACGGCCATGACCCGGCCCACGCCGAACTGGGCGTGGCGCACGCGCATCCCGCGGACGTCTGCTTCCGGGGCGCGCTGATCATAGCTGGCCTCGTCCCGCTCGTAGGTGGGCCCGTCTGGCCGCTGGTCGAACTCGTCCCGGCGCTGGAAGCCGGGGCGCACCTGGGCCGCCGCGGCGGGCGGCCCCTTGAAGCCGAACAGCTCCCGGGGGATTTCAGACAGGAACCGCGACGGCGGGTTGTACCGGACCTCGCCGAACAGGCTGCGGGACTGTGCCAGTGACACGAACAGCCGCTTCCGCGCGCGGGTGATGCCCACGTAGCAGAGCCGCCGCTCCTCGCTCATCTCCTCCGGGTCCGCGTCCTCGGACAGCGACCGCCCATGCGGGAAGACCCCCTCCTCCATCCCGGTCAGGAACACCACGTCGAACTCCAGCCCCTTGGCCGCGTGCAGCGTCATCAGCGCCACCTTCCCCTGCCCCGCGTCCGCGTCCGCGTCCCCCACCAGGCTCACCTGCTCGAGGAACTTCTGCAGCGGCGTGGAGGGGAGCTCCAGCGCTTCTTCGGACGGCGGCGGCGCGGCCTGCTGCTGCAGGTCGAACTCGGCGGCGGCCCCCTTGAACTCGAGCAGGTTCTCCGCGCGCGTGAAGGCCTCGTCCGTGCCTTCTGCCCGAAGCGCCTGCACGTAGCCGGTGAGTTCCAGCATCCTCGCCACTGCGGCCTCCGCGCTGGGCGCCTCCGCCGCCCCCACCCCGAGCCCGTCCACCAGCTCCCGGAACGCCCGCAGCCGCTTCACCGCCCCCGAGTTCAGCTGCGGCACCGCGCCGGGGTCCTCGAGCGCCTCGTACAGCGACAGCCCCCGCGACTCGGCGTAGGCCGTCAGCCGCTCCACCGTGGTGTCGCCAATGCCGCGGGCCGGCGTGTTGATGACGCGCAGCAGGTCCGCGTCCGAGCGCGGGTTGACCATCAAGCGCAGGTACGCGGAGGCATCCTTGATCTCCAGCCGCTCGTAGAAGCTGCGTCCATTGAAGAGCTGGTACGGCACCCGGGACAGCCGCAGCGCCTCCTCCAGCACCCGGCTCTGGGCGTTGGTCCGGTAAAAGACCGAAACCTGGCTCAGGTCCACCGCCCCGCTGCGGACCAGCCCGTGGATGTTCCGGACCACCTCCTCCGCCTCGCTGCGCTCGTCTCTGGCGGCCACGAGCGTGAGCGGCTCGCCGCGGGGCCGGTCCGTCCACAGCCGCTTGTCCATGCGCCGCGGGTTGCCCCGGATGACGGTGTTGGCCGCGTCCAGGATGGACTGGTCGCTGCGGTAGTTCTGCTCCAGCTTCACCACGTGCGCCCCGGCGTAGGCCTCCGGGAAGCCGAGGATGTTGTGCACGTCCGCGCCGCGCCACCGGTAGATGGACTGGTCGTCGTCCCCCACCACCACCAGATTGGGACGTTCCTGCGGCGGGGCCAGCAGCTTCAGGAATTCGTACTGCACCGGGTTGGTGTCCTGGAACTCGTCCACCAGCACGTGCCGGAAGCGCCCCGCGTACTTCGCCCGGATGTCCGGGTGGCGGCGCAGCACGTCCACCAGCAGCAGCAGCAGGTCCCCGAAGTCCACCGCGTTGCTGGCGCGCAAGAGCCGCTGGTAGGCGCGGTAGGCGCGCAGCGCGGCCTGGCCGCGCACGTCCAGCTCATCGTACCGGATGGACTCGGGCACCTGCCCCTGGTTCTTCCAGCCGTCCATCCGGCTGAGCGCCTCGCGCGGCGTCATCGAAGACGGGTCCAGCTCCGCCTCGCGCATGGCCCGCTTCATCACGGAGAGCTGGTCCCCGTCGTCGTAGATGACGAAGGAGCGGGTGAGCCCCGCGGCCTCCGCCTCGCGGCGCAGCAGCATGGCGGCGGCCGAGTGGAAGGTGGAGACCACCAGGTCGTTCGCCTGCAGCCCCAGCAGGTGGACCAGCCGCTCGCGCATCTCGCGCGCGGCCTTGTTGGTGAAGGTGACGGCCAATATCCGCCAGGGGGCCACGTGCTGCCGCTCCACCAGCCACGCCACCCGCCGGGTGATGACGCGCGTCTTGCCGGACCCGGCACCTGCGAGCACGAGCAGCGGGCCGTTGCCGTGCAGCACGGCCTCTGCCTGGGGCGGGTTGAGGTCCTTCAGGAGCGGGTCTTCGGGGAGCTCGGCGTTCACGGGCGCGCACTCGTAGCAGAAGGCCGTTACAGTCGGGGAACCGTGAGTTCTTCCGCCCGCCCCACCCTCGAGCAGCTCGCCCGCTACGCCTCCGTCTTCAACCAGAGCGCCGCCATCCGCCCCTGGGGGCTCAAGGTGTCCTTCTCCGCGGACCGGGTGTTCGTCCACCTGGACGAGGTGAAACCCGAGCAGCGCGGCGGGCTGGGGACAGACGCGGTCAACGGCGCGGTGCTGGCCGGCATCTTCGACCTGGCCATCGGCTGCACGCCGGCGCTGCTGGATCCCTCCCGCAAGAGCGCCACCGCCCAGCTGTCCATCAGCTTCATGCGGCCCGTGCGCGGCAACCGGCTGCGCGCCGAGGCGTGGGTAGACTCCGCCGGGAAGCGCACGGTGTTCAGCACCGCCATCATTTACGACGAGGCGGGAGAGGCCTGCTCCCGCTGTCAGGGCATGGCGCAGCTGGGCTCGGGCAGGTGGGGGGACAGCCCGCTGAAGTAGCGCTCAGATGCGCAACGTCACCGCAGCAGGCGGTGTCGCCCATCCGGTCACGTCGTCCGGCGCGGTCTGGATGCCCACTGTGGCCCCGACGCCCGGGGGCAGCAGCGCGGCCACCGCCGCGGCGGGCATGGCCACCGGGGCGGTGAAGGCGAAGAGGAAGAACGCACACGTCGCGGTGGCCGCCCCCCGCACCGCGCCCACCCCGATCCGCCGCACGGACAGCTCGCCCAGCCACCCCACCCGGGGCCCGGCGCGGGGTGTTCGCGCTCCATCCCCGTTGCCGGACGGAACGTCCCGGTGACGTGACGCTCCGGTCGGGCCGCCCGGTGCGGGCCGGTCCGTTAGCCTGCCCGGTCCGTGAGCACCCGGTCCTTGGTTCCCGCACTCCTCCTGCTGTCGGCGCTCGTTGGTTGCGACGGTCCTGCCCCCCTGCCGCCCGGCGAGGATGCCGGCACCTCCAGGGATGGTGGCGGCCAGGTCCTTCCCGAGGACGCAGGCACCCCGTCCTCCGGCATCCGCCGCATCACCGGGCTGACCGTCACCCCGGCCACCCTCTCGCTCAAGGCCGGCGCGGTCAGCGGCGTCACCGCCACCGCCCGCTTCGACGACGGCAGCGAAGCCGAGGTATCCGGCACGGTGGAGTGGAGCGCCTCGCCGGCGGGGGTGGTGGAGGTGTCCATCCTGTCCCCCGACTCCAACCTGGTGAAGGTGGTGGCGCTCGCGGCGGGGACCGCGGAGATCCGTGCGAAGACCGGCAGCATCACCTCGGAGCCTGCCGCGGTGACGGTCGCGCCTGCAGGCAGCGGCAACGGAGACACGGATGGCGGCAGCACCGGGTACGGCGGCGCCGACGCGGGAGCCCTCCCGGCGGACGGTGGGACCTACGGCCCGGGCGAGGTCCGGGCCATCTGGGTGACCCGCTTCGCCTGGACCACCGCCGCGGACATCACGGGCATCATCGAGCGCGCGGCCAGCGCACACTTCAACACCGTCTACTTCCAGGTCCGCGGAAACGGGGACGCCTACTACGCCTCCACGCTGGTGCCGTGGGCGAGGAAGCTCACCGGGACGCTCGGGGCAGACCCGGGGTGGGACCCGCTGCAGGTGGCGCTGGACGCGGCCCACGCGCGCGGGCTCCACCTGCATGCCTATTTCAACGTCTTCGCCGGGTGGACACCCGCCGCGGGCTGTGCAGCCGCGGGCAGCTGCACCTGCACGCCCAACCCCACGGCTGCCGACGCCTGCGCGCTGCCCCCCGCCTCGCCCGCCGGCAAGCCCAACCACGTCCTGAAGGATCACCCAGAGTGGATGGCGGTGGACACGGGCGGGAAGAGCAAGGACACCGAGTACTACTGGCTCTCCCCCGGCAACGCCGCAGTGCGGCAGCACCTGGTGGACGTGGCGGACGAGCTGCTCACGAAGTACCCCGTGGACGGCCTGCACCTGGACCGCGTCCGGTACGCGGACGACATCTACAGCCACGACGCCGCCTCGGTGGCCGCCTACAACGCCCTGCCGCAGCCCCGCCCGGCCTGGGGAGACTGGCAGCGCCAGAACGTCACCGAGACGGTGGGCGCCCTCTACGACGTGCTCAAGCTGCGCCGCCCGGGCGCCGTCCTCTCTGCGAGCGTGTGGGGCATCTACAAGGCGCTGCCCGGCTGCAGCACGTCCCAGGGGTATGGGGGCTACTACCAGGACTCCATCGGCTGGATGAAGAAGGGGAAGATCGACGCGCTGACGCCCATGATCTACTGGGACATCGGCACGGGCGGCTGCACGGACTTCGGCCGGCACCTGGACGTCTTCATGGCGGGCGCCTCCGGCCGGCAGGTGGTGGCCGGCATGCTCGCGCTGGACGGCGACCAGCCGAAATTGAACAGGATTGCGGCCCGGGTGGCCTACGCGCGGCAGGTGGGGGCGGGCGGAACGGCCGTGTTCGCCTCCAACCACCTGGAGCCGAAGGCGTCCGGCAGCCCCATCTGGCCGTCCGTCTGGCCGCAGCTGTCCGCCCCGGGCGCCCCGTTCACGCTCAAGGCGGGCTGGCCGGCCATCACCTGGCGGTGACGCAGGCTTGCCCGGCCCCATGCCCGGCGCCTAGAAGAATCGCCCCATGAAGCTCGCCACGCTGAAGGACGGGACCCGGGACGGCACGCTCGTCGTGGTTCGCCGGGGTCTCACCGCCTACACCCCCGCGAAGGCGGTGGCCCCCACGCTGCAGGCCGCGCTTGAGAACTGGACCACGGCGGAGCCAGCGCTGCGGAAGCTGGCCGAGGCGCTGGAAGCGGGCGCCGTGGCCTCCACCCCGCTGGACACGGCGAACCTGATGGCGCCGCTGCCCCGCTCGTACGAGTGGGTGGACGGCAGCGCCTACCTGAACCACGTGCGGTTGGTGCGCAAGGCGCGCAACGCCGAACCCCCGCCCACACTGGAGATCGATCCGCTGGTCTACCAGGGCGGCGGCAGCGGCCACCTGGGCCCGAAGGACGACATCGTCCTGTTCGACGAGGCCTGGGGCTGTGACTTCGAGAGCGAGGTGGGGGTCATCCTCGGGGACGTGCCGCAGGGGACGACGGCTTCGGAGGCGGGCAAGCACGTGCGGCTGCTGTTGCTCGTCAACGACGTCACGCTGCGCAACCTCATCCCCGCGGAGCTGGCCAAGGGCTTTGGCTTCTTCCAGGGCAAGCCGGCCACGGGCTTCTCCCCGGTGGCGGTGACGCCGGACGAACTGGGCCCCGCGTGGAAGGACGGCCGGGTGCACCTGAAGCTCAAGACGGAGCTCAACGGCCGCGTGGTGGGGGACTGCCACGCCGGGCCGGAGATGCACTTCAGCTTCTTCGACCTGATTCAGCACATCGCCAGGACGCGCAGCTTCTCCGCGGGCACCCTCCTGGGCAGCGGCACGGTGTCCAACGAGGACCGCGCCGCAGGCATCAGCTGCCTGGCTGAGGCGCGGATGATTGAAACCATCGAGCAGGGCAAGCCGGTCACCCCGTTCATGAAGTGGGGGGACTCGGTGCGCATCTCCATGGCGGGTCCGGACGGGGCGTCCGTGTTCGGCGCCATCGAGCAGAAGGTGGTCCACCCGTGAGCGGCCTGGCGCTCTACGGCTACTGGCGGAGCAGCTGCAGCTGGCGCGTTCGCATTGGCCTCAACTGGAAGGGGCTCGCGTACGCGCAGCGGTCGGTGCACCTCGGGCAGGGGGAGCAGAACGCGCCGGCGTGGCAGCAGCAGAGCCCGCTGCGCACCGTGCCCATGCTCCAGTGGGAGACCCCCGCCGGGACGCGGCGCCTCACACAGTCGCTCGCCATCCTGGAGTACCTGGAGGAGGCCTTCCCGGGCACGCCGCGGCTGTTACCGGAGGGCGCCGAGGCGCGCGCCACGGCGCGGCAGCTGGCGGAGATGATCAACTCCGGCATCCAGCCGCTGCAGAACCTCTCGGTGCTGCAGCACGTGAAGTCCACCTGCACCGGGAACGAGAAGGCGTGGGCGGCGCACTGGATTGCGCGGGGCATGGCGGGCGTGGAGCAGGTGCTCGCGTCCACCGCGGGGACCTACAGCGTGGGCAACACCGTCACGCTGGCGGACGCGTGCCTGGTGCCGCAGATGTACGGGGCGCGGCGCTTCGGCGTGGACGTGGTCGCCTTCCCCACCTGCCTGCGCGTGGAGGCGGCCTGCGCCGCCCTGCCCGCCTTTGCCGCGGCCCACGCGGACCGCCAGCCGGACACGCCGCCGCCGGCAGGCTGACCCCCGGACCGGACGTCACCTCTTCGCAGCACCCATCAACGCAGGATAGGACCGCACCATGGCCAAGCTGGAGTCGCTCGGGATCAAGACGCTGGAGTCGGTGAACTGGTACGTGCACGACCTCGAGCGGGCGCGCCGCTTCTACACGCAGCAGATGGACTTCCAGGAGGTGGGCGGCTCCGGGGCGGACCTGGAGAAGCGCGGCCGAACGAAGTCGCTGGTGTTCAAGGCGGGCAGCGTGGTGCTGAACGTGCTGCAGCCGGTGGGCGAGGGCGGCCGGGCGGCGCGCTGGCTGCGCAAGCACCCGGAAGGGGTGGGCACGCTCAACTACGAGGTGGCGGACATCACCCGGACGTACAAGCTGCTCGAGTCCCGCGGCGCCACGTTCATCACGGACGTGGAGCGGTTCACGGACGCCGGCGGCGGCAAGCTGGCCATGTTCAGCATCACCACCCCGTTCGGTGACACCACCTTCCGCTTCCTCCAGCGGGAAGGCTACCGGGCGCTCTTCCCGGGCTACGAGCTGTACGACGCGCCGCGCGGGGGGCAGAACCGCTACGGCTTCACCCACGTGGACCACGTCACGTCCAACTTCCAGACCATGAAGCCCATGCTCCTGTGGATGGAGCACGTGATGGGGTTCGAGCCGTTCTGGACCATCCAGTTCCACACGGACGACGTGGCGCAGAACAACGACCACGGCTCGGGGCTGAAGAGCCAGGTGGTGTGGGACCCGCACAGCGGGCTGAAGTTCGCCAACAACGAGCCGCTGAGGCCGCATTTCAAGGCGTCCCAGATCAACGTGTTCAACGAAGACCTGCGCGGGGACGGCGTGCAGCACCTGGCGCTGGTGGTGAAGGACATCGTCTCGTCCGTGGCAGACATGCGCGAGCGGTCCGGGCTGAAGTTCATGCCCACCCCGGGCACTTACTACGAGGCCCTCCCCGAGCGGATCCGCCGCCTGGGCATCATGAAGATCGACGAGGAGATCGAGACGCTGCGCAAGCTGGAGCTCCTGGTGGACGGGGACAAGGAGCGCAGCTACCTCCTGCAGATCTTCATGAAGGAGGGGGCCGGGCAGTTCGGGGACCCCAGGGCCGGGCCGTTCTTCTACGAGATCATCCAGCGCAAGGGTGACCAGGGCTTCGGCGGCGGCAACTTCCGCGCGCTGTTCGAGAGCATCGAGCGCGACCAGAAGGCGCAGGGGCGGCTGTAGCCATGCTCGAGCGCCTGTCGGCCGGGGAGTTCCCGCGCAAGCACCACCTCCAGTTCCGCGACGCCTCCGGCAACCTGAGGTGGGAGGAGTGCATCACGCAGCTGGGGTTCGACGGGCCGTACACGCTCGCGTACCACCAGCGCGCCCCGCACCGGCAGCGCGTGGCCGAGGTTCGCCACGGGTGGACGCTCCCCGTGAACGCCGGGGCCGGCAAGCCCCTGGCCAAGCGGCACTTCCTGACGCCGCGGCTTGCGCCGCTGCAGGGGGCGCAGGTGGACGTGCGCGTCCCCCTGCTCTTCAACGACGACGTCACCGTCTCCTTCGCGGCGCCCACAGCGGCGGACCCCACCTACGTCGTGGACGGGGACGCGGACGAGCTGGTGTTCGTGCAGGAGGGCTCGGGCGTGCTGCGGACGCAGCTGGGGGACCTGCGCTACGGGCCGCAGGACTACGTGGCCATCCCGCGGGGGATGCTGCACCGCTGGGTGCCGGACGAGGGCAGCGCGCAGAGGTGGCTGGTGATGGAGTGCCACGGCGGCCTGCGCATCCCGAAGCAGTGGCGGACGGAGACGGGCCAGCTGCGGATGGACGCGCCGTACTGCCACCGGGACTTCCGCGCGCCCTCCTTCCGCGGCCCGCTGGACGAGGGGCTGCGCGGGCTGCTCGTGAAGAAGAACGGCGCCTTCCACGCCTTCACCACCGCGGACAGCCCGCTGGACGTGGTGGGCTGGGACGGCAGCGTCTACCCGTTCGCCTTCCACATCCTCAACTTCCAGCCGCGCGCGGGGCTGGTGCACCTGCCGCCGGACTGGCACGGGACGTTCGCCACGCGCGGGGCGCTCATCTGCAGCTTCGTTCCACGCATGGTGGACTTCCACCCGGAGGCCATCCCCTGCCCCTACCCGCACAGCAGCGTGGACTGCGACGAGATCCTCTTCTACGTGAGCGGCAACTTCACCAGCCGCCGCGGCGTGGGGCCGGGCAGCGTCAGCTTCCACCCGGCAGGCATCCCGCACGGGCCGCACCCGGGAGCGTACGAGGCCAGCATCGGCCACAAGGCCACCAACGAGCTTGCGGTGATGATGGACACGCTGAAGCCGCTCAAGATGACCGCCGCGGCCTTCAACGTGGAGGACGCAGGGTACATGGACAGCTTCATCCCCTGAGGAGGGGGCCTCCCCGACATGCACTTCCGGCACCTGGGCAAGAGCGGTCTCGTGGTGAGCGAGCTTGCGTACGGCAACTGGATCACCCACGGCTCGCAGGTGGAGGAGGCCCAGGCGCACGCCTGCGTGAAGGCGGCGCTGGAGGAGGGCATCACCACGTTCGACACCGCGGACGTGTACGCGGGCACGCGCGCCGAGGAGGTGCTGGGGCGGGCGCTCCAGGGCGAGCGGCGCGAGGGGCTGGAGATCTTCACCAAGGTGTACTGGCCGGTGGGCCCCGGCAAGAACGACGTGGGGCTGTCCCGCAAGCACATCATGGAGGGGCTGCACGGCAGCCTCCGCCGGCTGGGCACGGACTACGTGGACCTGTACCAGGCGCACCGGTACGACTTCCAGACGCCGCTCGAGGAGACCATGGTCGCGTTCGCGGACCTCGTCCGGCAGGGCAAGGTGCTCTACCTGGGCGTGTCCGAGTGGACCGCGGAGCAGATTGACGCCGCGGCCAAGCTGGCGAAGGAGCTCCGCGTCCCGCTGGTGAGCAACCAGCCGCAATACTCCATGCTGTGGCGCATCATCGAGGGGAAGGTCGTGCCCACGTGCGAGGCGTGGGGCATGGGGCAGATCGTCTGGTCGCCGCTGGCGCAGGGGGTGCTGACGGGGAAGTACCAGCCCGGCCAGCCGCCTCCCGCCGGGTCCCGCGCCACGGACGCGCTGGGCAGCCGCTTCATGGGCCGCTTCCTGGACAACGCGGACCTGCTCGGCCGGGTGCAGCAGCTGAAGCCCGTGGCAGCGGAGCTGAAGCTCTCCATGGCGCAGCTGGCCCTGGCGTGGGTGCTGCAGAACCCCAACGTCTCCTCAGCCATCATCGGCGCCACGCGCCCCGAGCAGGTGCGGGACAACGTCAAGGCGGCCGGGGTGAAGCTGTCCGCGGAGGTGATGGCGCGGATTGACGCGGTGCTGGGGCCAGTGGTGGAGCGGGACCCGTCCAAGACGGTGAGCCCGCCCGCGCGGCCGGGCTGACCCGGCTGACCGGGCCGTCAGCCCGGGAGGCGTTCCTGCTGCGCGTGGATGACGTCCAGCCAGAAGGCCCGGCCGCGGTACTGGCTCATCTTCCCGAGCAGCCTCCCGTGCCGGAACAGCAGGAACGTGGGGATGCCGAACAGCGCGTAGCGGCGGGCCAGCGCCATGTGCGCGTAGGCGTTCACCTTCACCAGCCGCACCTTCGCCCCGTCCAGCTCCGGGAGCAGCCCCGGC
>VGRA01000025.1 GCA_016875515.1 Deltaproteobacteria bacterium
CAGCTCCTTCGGCGGCCCCTGCGTCTGCCCCGCCCGTCGCTGCGGCTGCGCCCCCGCGCGCCCCCGCTGCCGCCGCACCGGCAGCTCCCGCGGCGGCCCCTGCGCCCGCACCGCCCGCCGCTGCCCCCCCCTCGGGACCGGCGCCCGAGGCCCCTCCCGCCGCCGCGTCCCCTGCGCCTGCGGTCGAGGCGCCGGCTGCCCAAGTCTCCGAGGCAGACGCCGCCACCATCCGCGAGCTCGAGCAGCGACTCGACGCGCTCAAAGGCGTGGACCACTTCACCGTGCTGGGGCTGGGGCAGGACGCCAACGGCGGGCTGGTGAAGATGGCCTACTTCAAGCTCGCCCGGACGCTGCACCCGGACACCGTCCCGCAGGGCGCGCCGCCACAAGTCCTCAAGCTCAAGAGCGCCCTGTTCGCCCGTGTGGGTGAGGCCTACCGGCGGCTCGCGGACGACAACGCCCGGGCCGCTTACCTCCAGGAGCTCAAGAGCGGCACCGCAGACCAGGAGCAGGTGGACGTGCAGCGGCTCTTCCTCGCCGAGGAGCTGTTCCAGAAGGGCAGCATCATGGTGAAGGCCCGCAAGTTCGCGGACGCCATCAAGATGCTGACGGACGCCATTGCGGCCAACCCGGACGAGGCCGAGTTCTACGCCTGGCGCGCCGCGGCGCGCTTCTACGCGGAGGCGGACAAGCGCGTCTCCTTCGCCGAGGCGCTCAAGGACGTGGAGGCCGCCATCCACCGCAACCCCAGGTGCGCGCAGGCCTACTACTTCCACGGCGGCATGCTGAAGCTGCTCGGGGACCAGGTGGGGGCGCTCAAGCTTTTCAAGAAGGCGCTGGAGTTCAACAAGGACCACGTGGAGGCGCAGCGGGAAGTGCGCCTGCTCGAGGGAACCAAGAAGTGAAAGGACACCCCGTGCCTCTGGACGGAAGGACGCGCCGCAAGCTGCGTGCGCTCGGACACCACCTCGACCCGGTCGTCATCATCGGCCACCAGGGGGTGACGGACGGCATCGTCGCCGCCGTGGACCAGGCGCTGCACGACCACGAGCTGGTGAAGGTGAAGGTCAACGAGGGGCCGGCCGAGCGGCACGAGGCCGCGGACGCGCTCGCCTCCCAGACCGGCTCGGAGGTGGCTCAGGTGCTCGGCCGCGTCATCCTGCTGTTCCGCCAGCGCCCCGAGGCCTCCCGGTTTGACCTCGCGCAGCCGGACGCCCGCGCCAAGCCCGCCGCTGCGAAGAAGAAGGCTGCCGCTGCCCCCGCGCGGGCATCCCGAAAGAAGCCTGCGCGAAGCGCCGGCACGGACGGTACGCGCCGCCGCCCCAGCCGCCGCTAGGCACCCCCGGGCAGGCTCGGGACACGGCACCGCTCAACGGCGTGCGGCGGTAGACCCGGTGAACCATGGCCATGTACGCGGCCAAGAGCACCACCATGCCCCACAACGTCGTGGCGACCATGGGACGAAGCTGGGCATGCTGCCGCTCGCCTTCAAGCAGCCGGCCATGGGTGTGCGCGGGGCATGACGGCGCACCGGGCATGGTTGTGGGGACTCCACCCGGAAGGGCATAACGGAGGCACCATGTGCGGAATCTTCGGCATCCAGGGCCACGCGGAGGCGGCCAACCTCGCCTACCTCGGGCTCCACGCGCTGCAGCACCGCGGGCAGGAGTCCGCGGGCATCGTGTCTGCGCAGGATGGCCGGCTGCACGCCCACCGGCAGCTGGGGCTGGTGGCGGACGCCTTCTCCGCCGAGACGCTTTCCGGCCTGCCGGGGAGCGCAGCCATGGGGCACGTGCGGTACGCCACCACGGGAGGACACGGGCTGGCCAACGCGCAGCCCTTCACCGTGGAGTACGCGGGCGGACCGCTCTCCATTGCGCACAACGGCAACCTGGTGAATGCGCAGGCGCTGCGGGACGAGCTGTCGGCGGCAGGGGCGGTGTTCCAGTCGGACTCGGACACGGAGGTGCTGCTGCACCTGGTCGCGCAGGCGCGGGGCAGCTCTCTGGAGGAGCGGCTGGGCGAGGCGCTGCTGCGCGTGCAGGGGGCGTACAGCCTGCTGCTGCTGGCGCCGGACCGCATGGTGGCCATGCGGGATCCCCACGGGCTGCGACCGTTGGTGCTGGGGCGCGTCCGGGACGCGTGGGTGTTCGCCTCCGAGACGACGGCGCTGGACCTCATTGAAGCCACCTACGTCCGGGAGCTGGAGCCAGGCGAGATGGTCACCGTGGTACCGGGGGGCGGGCCGTTCTCGCGCCGCCCGCTCCCGGCCGTGCCGCCTGCCCGCTGCGTCTTCGAGCAGGTGTACTTCGCCCGGCCGGACGCCACGCTGTTCGGGCAATCCGCCTACGCGGTGCGCAAGCGGCTGGGGGCACAGCTGGCGAAGGAGCACCCGGCGCAGGCAGACGTGGTGATTGCCGTGCCGGACTCGGGCGTACCGGCAGCCATGGGGTACGCGCAGGGGGCGGGGCTGCCGTACGAGGTGGGGCTCATCCGCAGCCACTACGTGGGACGGACCTTCATCGAGCCGCAGCAGGCCATCCGGCACTTCGGGGTGAAGCTGAAGCTGGCCGCGGTGCGCGAGGTTCTGGCCGGCCGCCGCGTGGTGGTGGTGGACGACTCCATCGTTCGCGGCACCACCAGCCGGAAGATCGTGAAGATGTTGAAGGACGCGGGGGCGGCCGAGGTGCACCTGCGCATCTCGAGTCCCCCTACCCGCTGGCCGTGCTTCTACGGGATCGACACGCCGAGCCGGCAGGAGCTGATTGCCGCCACGCACGGCGTGAACGAAATTGCGCGCTACGTGACGGCAGACTCGCTGGGCTACCTCTCCGTGGAGGGGATGCTGGAGGCCGTCCGCGGAGAGGGGTACTGCACCGCGTGCTTCACCGGGAAGTACGTGGCGGGGCTGCCGGGGGAGCCGGCCGCGCTGCGGGCCCTGGGCGGCTAACGCCCAGCGCTGCACGTCGGCGATGGGGCCTCCACCCGCGCCAGCACGGCGGGCGCGCGCTGCGGCATGTCAACGCGCCTCTTCCAGCGGCTCGAGGGCGAGGAGACCAACCGGACCGCCCACGCTCGCGCGCCTCCGCACGGGGTTGGAAACGGACCCCACCGGGCTGCTCGCAGGCCCCGTTTCAGGGCTGGTTGACGCCACGGGTGGATGGCTCTGGGTGTGTCTTGCGGTGCGCCTCGGGGGCGAACAGCACAAACATCACGTCCCCTGCGCGGCTCCGCGTGACTCCCAGACGGATCATGGACTCGACCAACGCTTCCGGACGTTCACCTGCTCCCACCAACGCCCTGCCCACCTCGCCCGCCGTGTCCACGTGCCCTGCCGCCGCCAGCTCCCCAAAGGTGCGCAGCGGCCTGAAGCAGCGGACCGCAATCCCCGGGGGGCCGGGGACGGCCACGGTCACCACGTCCGCCTCGGTCCACGCTCCCCCGTGCCTCGCGCACCGCAGGCCCACAGGTGCGGTCCGCGGAAAGTGGTGGCGGCGCGGGAGGGCCACGTCCACGGTTCCGAACCACTCCCCCGTCAGCCGGAGCAATCCAGCGGCGGTCTCGAGCGTGATGACGCCCTCCGGCACCCTCGCACAGACATGGGCGATCCGACCGTCCACCGGCCGCCGGGCATCCACGTAGAGCCCCGGGGCCACCCGGCGAATGACCCTCTGCGTCAGCGCGCAGCCCACCATCCGAAGCCCGCAGCCGAGGTCCCGCAGGTCCTCCCTCGTCATTGCGGACCAACGGTCCAGGAACCGGCACAGCGGGGTGAAGGCATCGCCGCTCTCTCCGAAATACATGTCCCACCCCAGTCCTGAATGACGGGCGGAATCTGCAAGTCCAGCGCCGGGACCCGGGGCAGGGGTTCGCGTGCTTGCAACGGATTGCACCCGGGGCACCCCTCCCGGGTGCACTCCGTGTCAGGCGCGTACGGGGCTCCTCCCGGCCGCGCGGCGGCCCTGTCCGTCAAAGTCCAGGGTCGGAGTCGTGACCCGGAGGGTCCTCCCTGTCCCCGGGAAGCAGCGGCTCAGGGGGGAGGTAAGGTGGCGACCGGCCCGGGACGCCGTTACGCCGCGATGGCTCACTCGGAGAACTGCATGCGCCCACTGCTGCCGGTCCTCCTCCTGCTCGTCGCCGGCTGTGGCCGTACCCTTCCGGCTGGGATCCACCGGGACGAGGCAGTACCGCCCCCCGCGAAGGGCGGAAGCGAGGGGACCCCGGCCCGCCTGTTCTCAGTCCAGGGCACCGTGACGCAGGGACTGGTGGCGTCGCCGTCCTCCCCCCTGGAGGTGGGGGTGCTGTGGCTGAACCGCGTCGAGGCGGACAACACGGTGCTCGTGGAGACGACCCCTGCGGACGCCATTGGCGCCACCCTGCCCGCGGACTTCGACGTCTCCATCCTCCGCGCCCCGAGCGATGCCATGCTCGGCACCACCCTCCTCAGCTACACCGAGGACGGCCGGAGCACCTGGGCCGCGGACCGGAACCGCGTTGCGTTTGGGCTGGTGGTGGTTGCGCCCGAGGGCACGTTCGCCAACCTGCCCGGCTCGGTGAGCTTCCTGGACTTCATCCAGGCAAGCCAGGGGGGGCCGGGGCCGCTGCTGCAGCAGTTCACCTACGTGTCTCCGTATACCGTTCGCTACGTCAAGGGTGCCACGGCGGAGGGACTCACCATCCGTGACATCAACGGGGTGGAGTCCGTACTCGAGGACATGACCGTCTACGAGGTGAGCGCGTGGGCCACCGGCATCACCGCCGCCGTATGCCGGGACCGGATACTCGGGGAGGGCTGGTCCACCTCCGAGGTGAACGACTGCATCGCCGCGCAGACCGCAGCCAACCCCTACCGCGGCAGCGGCGACATCGGCAACGAGTGCCTGTACGCTTGGCAGCAGGCGAACCTCGCCGCGTTCGACACAGCCTGCGGGCCGTCGCCAGACTTCGCCGCGTCCGACTTCCGCAACAGCCCCCGGCTTGCCCCCTCCGCGCCGCTCACCCTGCCCCTGGGCGTCAACGACGTGCGGGATGCGCTCTCCTACGGTGGGTTCATCTTCATCGACTGACGGGCGCGGGGTGGTCGGCTTCTACGAGGCCTTCAGGTTCCGCGCGCGGGCGCACCTGGCGCGCCCACGAAGGCCTCGGGTCTGACAGCGGCCGTCCCGCGAGGAAGTCCTCCAGATCCCCCGGCAGCGGCGCCTCCACCACCAGCTCCTTGCCGGTGGACGGGTGCGGGAAGGAAATCCTCGCCGCGTGGAGCGCGTGCCGGGGCAGCCGCAACCGCGCCCACGCCTCCTCCTCCAGGCAGTGCCTGCTGAAACGGTCGAAGTACCCGCTGTCCGGCCCGTACATCTTGTCCCCGACGATGGGGAACCCCGCCAGCTGCAGGTGGATGCGGATTTGATGCTGCCGCCCCGTCACCGGGAAGCAGCGCAAGAGCGCGAACCGCTCCCCGTCCCGCTCAAAGCGATGCAACACCCGGAACCGCGTCCGCGCCGGCTTGCCCACCTCGCGGTCAATCCGCACCGCAATCCGGATGAGCTCCGTGCCCTCCGCGATGGGCGCGTCCACCTCGAACGCGTCCTCGGGTGGCGCCCCCTCCACCACCGCCACGTACTCCTTGTGCACGTCCCGCCCGGCGAACAGGCGCATGAGCCGCCGGCTCGTCTCCGTGTCCCGCGCGCAGACGACAATCCCGCTCGTCTCCCGGTCCAGCCGGTGCGCCGGGTCCGCCTGGAAGTCCGCCCCGTACAGCTCCTTCACCCTTCCGACGAGCGTCCCGTGGAAGTACCGAGCGCTCGGGTGGATGGGCAGCCCCGCCGGCTTGTCGAACACGATGAGCACGTCGTCCCGGTACAGCTCCGGCAGCTCCGCGGGCGTCTCCGGCTCCGCCTGCGCCTTGCGCCGCAGCCGGAACGTCATCCCCCGCCGCACCAGCGTGCTCGGCTTGAGGACGTGCCCCTCCTCCTGCACCAGTTCGTTCTGGATGATGCGCTGCACCCGCGTGCGGGACAGCCGCCGCAGCTTCTCGCGGAGGTACCGGTCCAGCCGCCAGCCGTCGTAATTCGGCTCCACGGTGAAGGGGATGTCGATCATCCCCTCTCCGGGCTCGCAAGGCTGCGTCGGTTCATGGTCTGGAGCGGACACGTGCCCTCGGTCAGACGCCATGCCGCGGAGTTCTGCGAACCCAGAAGCAGTGGGACGGCGTTTGTCGCTTATCAGACCTCGTACCCGGGACGGACTTGAAGCGGACAGGTCCGGCGAATTCGGGCGCGAATCTGCAGCGCGAGCGGTCTAGACCGTTATACGAGCACGACTGCGCGGATCTTCCCGCGCCTCCAGCCAGGAGGGCCTCGTGCCCGAACTCAGCGTTTCGCAGTTCAGCCTCGTCTACAACATGTTGTCGCTCGCCATCGCAGCCATGCTCGGCTCATTTGCCTTCTTCGTGATGGCGCGCTCGCAGGTGTCACTTCGGTTCCGGCCGGCGCTGGTCATGTCCTCGCTGGTCGTTGGCATTGCCGGCTACCACTACTGGCGGATTTTCGGCTCGTGGGACGCGGCCTACCGCCTCAACGACGCGCACACGGCCTACGTCGCCACCGGCAAGCCCTTCAACGACGCCTACCGCTACGTCGACTGGCTCCTGACCGTGCCGCTCCTCGTGGCGGAGTTGGTGGCAGTGATGACGCTTCCCAAGGGCAAGCGTGGGGCCATTATGGGCAAGCTCATCATCGCTTCGGCCCTGATGATCGCCCTGGGGTACCCGGGCGAGGTGTCGAACGACCAGGCCACCGCTCTGCTGTGGGGGACCCTCTCGAGCGTGCCGTTCGCGTACATCCTGTACGTGCTGTGGGGTGAGCTCTCCAAGTCCACTGCGGGCGAGTCTGGCGAGGTGAACATCCTGCTCCGCAACACCAAGCTCCTGCTCATTGGCACGTGGGGCTTCTACCCCATTACCTACATCCTGGGCATCGAGTCGCTCGGGCTGGTGAGCGGGGCCAACGCCGTGGTCGCGCTCCAGGTTGGGTACAGCCTCGCGGACATTGCGGCGAAGTGCGGCTACGGGCTGATGATCTACGCCATCGCGCAGGCACGGATGGCCGCAGCAGGGGAGACCGTGGACGGCACCGCGGCCCAGGCTGCCCACTAGCCACCGCGCGCAAGGTCAGGCCATGACTGAACATCCTTACGAACAACACCACCTCGTAGGCTCCGCGTTGATGGGGTTCAGTACACTCGGGATTGGCTTGGGGCTCGTGATGACGGCGCGTGGGTTCGTGAACGAGGGCTTCCTCGACGGGCCGAACGCCGTGGCCATTGGGGTTCTCACCTTCCTGGTCGGGCTCTCGCTTCGGAGAGCAGGTGTGTCCAGGCGCTGACCCACCCGGACCGTCAACGCCGAGGGCGCGGGCACCACTGCCCGCGCCCTTTGTTGTTTCCGCAGTTCAGCCCCGCGCCCGCCGCGCCTCCCCTCCGAGCAGCCGCGCGTACACGTCCCCAACCCGCTCCGCCGCGCGCCCGTCCCACAGGTCCGGCACCCGCCCGCGCTTGCCCTCTCCGCGCAGCACCCGGTTCAGCTCCTCCGGCATCCCCCGGTCGAAGCTGTGCAGCCCCGCCTCCACGTGGGCGAGCAGCACTCCGGCGCGCGCCGCCACCAGCGCCGCCGCCAGGGTCCCGTGCACGTCCCCCACCACGGACACCAGCCCGGGCCGGTTCCGCTCCAGCTCGCGCTCCAGCGGCACCCTCACCCGCGCCACGGCCTCCGCGTGCGTGCCGCTCCCCACGCCCAGGTGCACGTCCGGCTCCGGCAGCCCCAGCTCGCGGAAGAAGACGCCGCTCATCGCCTCGCCGTGGTGCTGCCCGGTGTGGACCAACCGCGGCGGCACGCGCCGCCGCTCCAGCGCCCGCCGCCGCGTGAAGCACGTTCTCCATGGCGCGCGAAGGTGGCGCGGGCCCCCCCCCCGCGGGGAGCGCCCCCCGCGCACAAGCTGTCCTGCGGCGGGCACTCGCGCACCGGGGCCCGTCTCTGTCAGGGTGACTACCCGCCATGTCCCTCCTTCCCGAGTGCCAGCCCCCCTACCCCGGCTGCGGCGCTGTGCCGCCCAACGGCACCCGGTGCACCGCGTGCGAGGCGCTCGCCGAAGCCCTCGCCCGCGCCCCCCGCCCCGTCACGCTCGCGGTCATCCCCGCCCGCTTCGCCTCCAGCCGCTTTCCCGGCAAGCCCCTGGCGCTGCTGCGCGGCCGGCCCATGGTGCAGCACGTCCACGCCCGCGCGGTGGCCTCGGGCGCGTTCGCCGCGGTGGTGGTGGCCACGGACGACGCGCGCATCGCGGAGGCCGTGCGGGGGTTCGGCGGGCACGTGGCCCTCACCTCGCCCACCTGCAGCAGCGGGACGGACCGCGCCGCGGAGGTGCTGGCGCGCTTCCCCGGCGTGGAGGTGGTGGTGAACGTGCAGGGGGACGAGCCGCTGGTGGACCCGGAGGCCCTGCGGACGCTCGCCGAGGCCTTCCAGGACAGCGCCGTGCAGATGGCCACGCTGGTCCGACCGCTGGAGGAGGAGGAGCGGGGCAACCCCAACGTGGTGAAGGCGGTGGTGGCCGGCAGCGGGGACGCGCTGTACTTCTCGCGCGCGGAGGTGCCGTTCTCGCGAGACGGCAAGCCCGCGCCGCGCTGGGCGCACGTGGGGCTGTACGGCTACCGGCGCGCGGTGCTGGAGCGGCTCGCCCGGCTGCCCCCTTCCCCGCTGGAGCAGGTGGAGCTGCTGGAGCAGCTGCGCGCGCTGGAGGACGGCATCCGCATCCGCTGCCTGCCCACGGCCTTCCGCGGCGTGGGGGTGGACACGCCCGCGGACCTGGCGAGGGCGGAGGCGCTCCTGCCCCCGGGCGACTTTTTCGTTGACGCCTCCCCCAAGGTTCGGTGAGGACGGCCCATGCGCTCCAAGAAGACCAAGTTCATCTTCATCACCGGCGGCGTGGTGAGCTCCATTGGCAAGGGCCTGGCCTCCGCCTCCATGGGCGCCCTGCTGGAGAACCGCGGGCTGGACATCACGCTGTGCAAGCTGGACCCGTACATCAACGTGGACCCGGGCACGATGAGCCCGTTCCAGCACGGCGAGGTCTTCGTCACGGACGACGGGGCCGAGACGGACATGGACCTGGGCCACTACGAGCGGTTCACCACCGCCCGGATGACGAAGCTCAACAACTTCACCTCCGGCCGCGTCTACGAGTCCGTCATCCAGAAGGAGCGGCGCGGCGAGTACCTCGGCAAGACCGTCCAGGTCATTCCGCACGTCACGGATGAAATTAAATCCATGGTCCGCGCCGCCGCCGAGGGGCACGACGCGGTGCTCGTGGAAGTGGGCGGGACGGTGGGTGACATCGAGTCCCTGCCCTTCCTCGAGGCCATCCGCCAAATGCGCTACGACGTGGGAGCGCAGAACGCGCTCTACGTCCACCTGACGCTGCTGCCCTACATTGCCGCGGCGGGCGAGGTGAAAACCAAGCCCACCCAGCACTCGGTGATGAAGCTGCGGGAGATTGGCATCCAGCCGGACGTGCTCATCTGCCGCACCGAGCGGGAGATTTCCCGCGAGCTGAAGGACAAGGTGGCCATGTTCTGCAACGTGGACCCCGGCTCGGTGTTCACCTCCCCGGACGTGCGCAGCATCTACGAGCTGCCGCTGGAACTGCAGCGCCAGGGGCTGGACGAGCGGCTGGCGGAGCTCCTCAACATCTGGTCCCGCGCCCCGCGCCTGGAAAGGTGGGAGCGCATCTGCGAGAAGTTCCACGCGCCTGCCCGTGGCGAGGTCCGCATTGGCATCGTGGGCAAGTACGTGGACCTCAAGGAGTCCTACAAGTCGCTCAACGAGGCGCTGCTGCACGGGGGAATCGCCAACGACGTGCGCGTCACGCTCAAGTTCGTGGACAGCCAGGAGGTGGAGGCGCAGGGCCCCGCCGCGCTGCTCTCGGACGTGGACGCGGTGCTGGTGCCGGGCGGCTTCGGCGTGCGCGGGACGGAGGGAAAAATCTCCGCCGTCCGCTACGCCCGCGAGACCAAGGTGCCCTTCTTCGGCATCTGCCTGGGGCTGCAGATGGCGGTGATTGAGTTCAGCCGCAACGTGCTGGGGCTGCAGGGCGCGGGCAGCCTGGAGTTTGACCCGCAGTCCCCCCACCCGGTCGTCACGCTGATGGAGAGCCAGGTCAACGTGAGCCAGAAGGGCGGCACCATGCGCCTGGGCAGCTACGCCTGCGCGATGAAGCCCGGGACGCTCGCGGCCCGCCTGTACGGGCCGGAGGGCATCCAGGAGCGCCACCGCCACCGGTACGAGGTCAACAACCAGTACCGCGCCCGGCTGCAGGAGGCGGGGCTGGTGGTGAGCGGCACCAACCCGGAGCTGGACCTGGTGGAGATGGTGGAGCTGCCGGACCACCCGCACTTCGTGGGCTGCCAGTTCCACCCCGAGTTCAAGAGCAAGCCCTTCGCCCCTCACCCGCTGTTCAGCGGCTTCATCCGCGCGGCGCTGGACGCCCGGGACGTCAAGGCGGCGGGGAGGCGCGCGTGAACACCGCCCCCCGGATCACCCTGTGCGGCACCGAGGTGGGGCCCGGCGCGCCGCTGTTCGTGCTGGCCGGGCCGGACATCGTTGAGTCCGAGGACAGTGCGCTGCGCCACGCCAGGCGCGTGAAGGACGTGTGCGACCGGCTGGGGCTGCGCTTCGCCTTCAAGTGCAGCTGGGACAAGGCCAACCGCACCTCGGGCAAGAGCTTCCGCGGCCCGGGCATGAAGGAGGGGCTGCGCATCCTCGCCCGCGTCAAGCGCGAGGTGGGCGTGCACCTGGTGACGGACGTTCACGACATGTCCCACGTGGAGCCATGGGCGGAAGTGGCAGACATCATCCAGGTCCCCGCCTTCCTCTGCCGGCAGACGGACCTCGTGGAGGCGGTGGCCCGCACGGGGCGCGGGGTGAACCTCAAGAAGGGCCAGTTCGTCTCGCCGCGGGACATCGTCCACTCGGCGCGCAAGGCGTTCGAGGCGGGCAACCGCAACGTGCTGGTGACCGAGCGGGGTGCCTCCTTCGGCTACAACAACCTGGTGGTGGACATGCGCAGCTTCCCGCTCATGCGCGAGGCGGGGCTGGTCACTTGCATGGACGCCACGCACTCGGTGCAGTTGCCCTCCGCGGGGGACGGCGCCACCGCGGGCGAGCGCAAGTTCGTCCCAGTCCTGGCGCGCGCCGCCGCGGCCGCGGGCGCGGACGCGCTCTTCGCCGAGGTGCACGAGGACCCGGACAAGGCGCTGTGCGACGGGCCGTGCTCGCTCACGTTCGAGACGTTCGAGCAGACGCTGAAGGACGTGGTGGGCATCCGCCAGGTGCTGGGCCAGCCGTGACGGGGCGGCTGGACAAGCCCTCCGCGGGGGAGCTGCAGGCGCGGGCCGCCGCGGTGAAGCTGCTGGTGCTGGACGTGGACGGGGTGCTGACGGACGGAGGCCTCTACTACGGCCCGTCCGGCGAGGCCCTCAAGCGGTTCAACGTGAAGGACGGCCACGGCATTGTCATGGCGCGGCTGTCCGGGCTGCCCACCGCCGTCCTCACCGCGCGCACGAGCGAGATGGTGGCGGTGCGCGGCCGCGAGCTGGGCCTGGCGGCGGTGCTGCAGGGCCGGCGGGACAAGGCGGCGGGCTTCGCAGAGCTGTGTGACGGGCTGAAGGTGCAGCCCTCCGAGTGCGCCTACATGGGGGACGACACCAACGACCTGCCGGTGCTGCAGCGCTGCGGGCTGCCCGCCTGCCCGGCAGACGCGGTGGCGGAGGTGCGCGCGGCCTCGGCGTTCATTGCGCGCGCCGCGGGCGGCCACGGGGCGGTGCGGGAGTTGGTGGAGCTGTGCCTGAAGGCCTCCGGCCGCTGGGAGGCTGCGCTCTCCCACGCCACCGGCAACGGCCTGCCCCCGCGCTGAGCGGAACCTCTTGCGGGGCCGGAATGGCGGGGCCTGCCGGGGCCGGGTAGGATGATCGCCCCATGGGCGCTACCCCGCGAAATCGCGTTGCAGAAATCCTCATCCGCGCCAAGGTCATTGACGACATGCAGTCCCGCAGCGCCCAGGCGCACGTGGAGCGCTGGGGGCTGCGCTTCACCGCAGCGCTGGTGGACCTGGGGCTCGCGGACGAAGAGCTCATGGTGGAGAAGCTGTGCGCCGGCACGGGCACCAAGCGGGCCAACCTGGGGATGTGGCAGAAGGACGAGAACGTCCTGGGGATGATTGAGGTCGAGGTCTGCGAGGAGAAGGGGGTCTTCCCCATGGGGGTGAAGAACCGCGTCCTCACGCTGGCCATGGCCAACCCCACGGACGTCATCACCATTGACGAGCTGGTGCGCGAGACGAAGGTGTCCCGCATCCAGGTGATGACCGCCGGCGAGCGCGAGCTGCTCACGGCCATCAGCCGCCACTACCACGGGGTGGAGCCGCAGCTGAACCAGCAGATGATCCGGAAGCAGACCCGCTCGGAGAACCCGGACGAGCTTCCGCCCGAGGACGAGGAGTTCAAGGTCACCGACATGAGCGGCAA
>VGRA01000026.1 GCA_016875515.1 Deltaproteobacteria bacterium
TCCCCACTCCACCTCCAGGCCTGCGGCAGCCCCGGGCTGCTCGGTGAGGGCAGGGTGGTAGAGCTGGACGTACACCTCCCGCGCGCTGGAGCTGGCCAGCACCGAGAGCACCTCCGGCCCCGTCCCCACGCCTCCCAGCTTGCACCACTGCACGGAAGGCCTCCGCACCGTGGCAGTCAGCACGGGCGCCGCCAGGGACCAGGTGGCCCCGCCGTCCAGCGAGAAGCGCGCCGCGAAGTCGAAGGTTGCCCCTTCAGCGAGAGGCACCTGCACCTGCACGCTCCCGGAGAACACGTCCCGGGCCCCGGCGCCGTCCGACAAGAACGCTCCCTCCACCCACGTGAAGCCGGCGGGCGCGCTGCCCGCGGGCCCCACGCCGAACTGCGCGCGCACCCCTGCAGGCGCCCCCGCGCCCTCGGTCCGGCCCGGGGCGTTCACCTCCGCGGTGAGGGCCACGGCGGCCGCGTCCTCCAGGGACTCGAGCACGGCGGGCAGCTGCGTGCCCAACACCGCCTCGGTGATGCCGGGGGCCGCGTCGTACTGGAAGGCCGCGGGCAGCACCGCCTCGGTCCCATCTGCGGCCACCACGCGGACGTCCACGGCCACCCCGGCCACGGACGCGGGCGGCGACTTCGCCGTGAGCCGGTTCTCCCCGACGCGGACCACCTCCGCCGCGGCCTTGTCTCCGAGGAACAGCGCAACCCCGTCCGCAAAGCCGCTCCCCGTGACGGTCAGCGCGGTCCCGCCGCCGGCCGGTCCCGTTGCCGGCGTCACCGAGGAAACCTTCAGGGAGGGCCCGGCGTCCGCCGCGGTCCCGCCATCCTCCCGGCCTGCCCCGCCCGGGCTGCACCCTGCAAGAACCGACAACGCCATGGACACGAGGACGCGGATCCGCATTCGGCTCACCCCTTGACGCCCCCCGCGGTCAGCCCGCCCACGAGGTGCTTCTGCAGCGCGTAGAACAGCCCCATCACCGGCGCGGAGACGATGAGCGCCCCGGCGGCGAACTTGCCCCACTCGGTCTTATACTCGCCCACGAAGCGCTGCAGCGCCACCGGCAGCGTGAAGGAGGCCTGGTCGTCCAGCAGGGTGGCCGCGAGGATGAACTCGTTCCACGCCGTCATGAAGGAGAAGAGCGCCGTGACGGCCAGCGCCGGCCGGGCCAGGGGCAACACCACCTTCCAGAACACCTGCCCCGGTGACGCGCCGTCCATCACCGCGGCCTCTTCCAGCTCCCGCGGCACGGTGTCGAAGTAGCCCTTGAGCATCCACACGCAGAAGGGGAGCGACGCGGTGGAGTACACCAGCACGAGCCCCCCCAGGCTCCCCAGCAGGTGCAGCTTCTCCAGCAGCGAGTACAGCGGTACCGTCATCAGCGTGGCCGGGAACATCTGGGTGAGCAGCAGCACCTGCATGCCCCCCTCCTTCCCCGGGAAGCGGTAGCGGGAGAGCGCGTAGGCTGCCGTCACCGCCAGGGACAGCCCCACCAGCGTGGTGGCGCCGGACACCGCCACGGAGGCAAGCAGTTGCCGTCCGAACAGCCAGCGCCCGGCCGAGTCGGACGCGAGCAGCACGGTGCGGAAGTGGTCCAGCGTCACGGTCTCCGGGAAGGGGTTGACGGAGAGGGAGAGCGCCTCGGTGGGGGAGAGCGAGAGCTTCACCACCCAGAGCACGGGGTACAGCACCGCCGCGCAGGCCAGCGAGAGGCCCGCATGGATGAGCGCGGAGAGGTAGAGCGGGCGGTGCTTCATCTCACGCCGCCTCCGTGGCGGTGAGCCGCTTGGTGGCGGTGGTGTACAGCCACAGCACCGCGAAGATGAGCACCGAGTAGGCCGCGGCGAAGCCGTACTGCTCGTTGCGCTGGAAGGCCCAGCGGTAGGCCTCGCTCACCAGGATGTCCGTGGCCCCGCCCGGCTCGCCGCCCGACACCAGGTAGATGATGTTGAACATGTTGAACGTCCAAACCGAGCCCAGGATGACGGAGGGCAAGAGCGCCGGCCGGAGCAGCGGCAGGGTGATGCGGCGGAACTGCACCCACTTCGACGCGCCGTCCACCTCTGCAGCCTCGTACAGGTCCTGCGGGATGGACTGGAGCGCCCCCAGCGACACCACCATCATGAAGGGGAAGCCCAGCCAGGTGTTGGTGACCACGTTGGCAGCGAACGCGGTGGAGAAGCGGGTGAACCAACTGACCGGCTCCACCCCCACCGCCACGAGCAGCGCGTTGATGGCGCCGAACTGGCGGTGGAACAGCCCCTTCCACATGAGCGCGGTGATGTAGTTGGGGATGGCCCACGGCAGGATGAGCAGCACGCGGTACAGCCCGCGCAGCCGCAGCAGCGGGTCCTTCAGAACCAGCGCCAGCAGCAGGCCAATCCCCACGTGCAGCACCACGTTGATGGCCGCCCACGCCACCGTCACGAAGAGGGTGAAATAGAAGCTGAGCGGCTCGGTGATGGCGTAGCCGCGGCTCTGCAGGATGTCCGTGAAGTTGGAGAGCCCCACGAAGCGGTAGGCCCCGGACGGCTCATGGTGGAACAGCGACAGCCCGATGCCCACGGAGAACGGCACCAGGATGAGCACCACCACACCCACCGCCGCGGGCGCGACGTAGGCGAGGCCCCGCCACGCCTCGGGGTAGCGCTTGCGGAACGGCTCGCGGGAGCGCGTGGAGAAGGCCCATCCCGCCGCTGCCAGTCCCAAAACGGCGGCGCCCCACAACCACGGCATCACCGGGGCGTCCGGCGGTGCGGGGCGGTGCAGCGCGCGGTAGCGGCGGTCTGCCAGGGCCCCCGCGGCCTCCGGCGTGGTGCCGCCCTGCAGCAGCCCCCGGAGCGCCAGCTTCATGGGCTCCCACATCTTCTGGAGCTCCAGGTCGTGCGGCATGGGGACGGCGTGGAGGGCTGCGTCCTTGAACCGGGAGATGAACACGTCCCGCTTCACCGCGTCCGTGCGGTGGCTCGCGGTGTCCGCGGGGACCTGCTTGCCCGCGGTGGCGCGCAGGTAGGCGCCGTCCCCCACGGAGAGGAAGTGCGCGAGTGACTGCGCCCCTTCCGCCTGCTGGGTTCGGCTGCTCACGAACGCGGCCTCCACGCCGAGGAAGGGCGCCAGGGGCAGCCCCGTGCTGGACACGCTCGGCAGCGGCGCGATGCCCCAGTTCATCTCCGGCGAAATCTCCCCGGCGAACCACGGGCCGCTGATGACCATGGCCACGCGCTGGGCGTTGAACAGGGACTTCACGAGCGCCCCGGACGCCTCCTCGGGCAGGTAGCCGCGGCGGTGCAGCCCCAGCACGAACGCGAGCGAGTCCTCCATGGGCTTGCCGGTGAAGCGCGCGTGGCCCGCCCCGTCGAACAGCGTCCCACCGAAGCCGAAGAGGAACGGCGCGTGGAAGTAGAAGTCCCCCGCCTCGTACGCGAGCCCGAACTGCCCGTCCTCCGGCCGGCTCAGCTGCTCGAGCTGCAGGAGCCACTCGTCCGTGGTGGCGGGCGGGGAGGGGACGCGGTCCCTGTCGTAGTAGAGGGCCAGGCACTTCAGCGACAGCGGGTAGCCCCACGTGGCGCCGTCCAGCTGCAGCGCGGGCAGCGCGTTGGGCAGGTAGTCCGCCGCCACGAGCCGGCTGTCTGCCCGGGCGAGCAACCCCTTCTCCCGGAAGCTGCGCAGCTTCTCGTGCGCGTAGAGGAAGACGTCCGGCCCCACGCCGTGCGGAATGGCGGAGGCGAGCTTGGACGCGAAGGCGTCATAGGGGAGCGCGAGCAATTCCACCTGCGTGCCGGACTCCTCGGTGAAGCGCTTCACCGCCTGCTCGAGCGCCGCCTCCTCGGCACCCCGGTAGGCGTGCCAGAGCCGGAGAGGCGGGGCGGCAGCCGCCGCGCCCGCGACGAGCAGCAGGGCGAGCGCGCCCGTGCGGGCTGCATTCACGCCGGGACCTCCACGCGCGGGCGCTCGTCCCCGGGGTGGAGGATGGCCGCCTCGCCGTCCGCGCTGAAGACGTGCAGCGCGTTGGACAGCAGGCACACCTTGACGTTGTCCCCCACCTGCACGTTGGTGCCGCGGTCGAAGCGGGAGACGAGCGGACCGGCCGCCGTCTGCAGGAAGGCGTACCCGTCCGAGCCGAGCCGTTCCACCGCCTCCACCGTGCCGGAGAACTCGCCGTCCCCCTGGACGCGGAGGTCCTGCGGGCGCAGCCCCACCTTCACGTCCTTCACCTCGCCCAGGTCCACGCCGCAGGGCAGGGAGAAGCCGGGGCCGGACAGCGTGCCGCTCTCGCGCCGGGCGGCGAGGAAGTTCATGGAGGGCGAGCCGAGGAAGGTCGCCACGAATTGGTTGGTGGGGGCGTTGTACAGCTCCAGCGGGCTTCCCACCTGCTGCAGCTTGCCGCCGTTGAACACCGCCACGCGGGTGGCGAGCGTCATGGCCTCCACCTGGTCGTGGGTGACGTAGACCATGGTGGCGCCCAGCTTGCGGTGCAGGCGCGCCAGCTCGCCGCGCATCTGTACGCGCAGGGCGGTGTCCAGGTTGGAGAGCGGCTCGTCGAAGAGGAACACGCGCGGGCGGCGGACGAGCGCGCGCCCCATGGCCACGCGCTGCCGCTGCCCACCGGAGAGTTGCTTGGGCTTGCGGTCCAGCAGGTGCGCCAGCTCCAGCTGGCCGGCCGCCTCCTCCACGCGGGTTTGGATCTCCTTGC
Organism: Deltaproteobacteria bacterium; assembly: GCA_016875515.1. Taxonomy (GTDB): domain Bacteria; phylum Myxococcota; class Myxococcia; order Myxococcales; family Myxococcaceae; genus VGRA01. Next base: position 4,688 of record VGRA01000026.1, read on the forward strand.
GCGGCAGCTTCCGCAGCTCCAGCCCGAACGCCAGGTTCTCCCGCACGGTCATGTGCGGGTAGAGGGCGTAGGACTGGAAGACCATGGCCACGTCCCGGTCCCGGGGCGGGGTGTCCGTCACGCGGACGCCGCCCATGTGGACGTCTCCTATGTCCGGGGACTCCAGCCCGGAAATAAGGCGCAGGAGGGTGGTCTTGCCGCAGCCGGACGGTCCCACCATGACGAGGAACTCGCCGGAGCGGACATGGAGGTCCACCCCCTTGACGATGCGGGTGATACCGAAGGACTTGTGGATGTTGGTGAGCTGGACGTCGGACACGGGGCAAGCAGTCTAGCGCGGAATGGGGCGCGGCGACTCATTGCCAGTCCGCGCCGTCTTCTTGCGCGCCGCGGGGAGCGCCGGACGTTTCAAGTGGCGCCGGCGTGCCGGTCCACGGAGAGGACGCGCAGGCGCCGTTTACCTTCAGGCATCTGCCAGCGGATTTCCTGCCCCGCACGCAGCCCCATCAGCGCGCAGCCGAGCGGGGCGAGCACCGAGACGCGTCCCGAGGCCGAGTCCGCGTCCCGGGGGAATACGGGCTGCAGACTGCGCCGCCGGTGCGTGGCTGCGTCCTCGTATTCGAGCTCGCTGCGCATGCCGACCACGCCGGTCTTTCCCGGCCGTCAGCCGGACAAGCCCTCCACGCCGGGCAGCACCGGCGGCACCGCCCGTTGGAACGCGGCGTACCCGGCGCCGTACTTGAACAGCAGGTAGTCCCCGCCCTCCAGCTGGCCCTTCACCAGCTCACCGGTGGAGGGCAGCCGGCGCCCAATGGGCGACTCCTCGCCGCGCGCGAGCGAGAACGCCACGCGCCGCCGCTCGCCCGAGTCCAGCACCGTCCAGCCCTCCACGCGGAAGCGCGTCTCCTCCAGGTACAGCTGCGCGCCCTCCTCCAGCCGGGCGTGCGAGGTGTCCGCCACCAGCTGCTCGAAGCCGCCCTCGCGCACGACGGAGGGAGTGTCCCCGTTGGGCGTGTGGCCCACCACCACGCGGTGGATGCCTTCGCCCAGCAGTCGCTCGCGCGTGGACGCGTCGGGCAGGTGCGGGTTGTTGTCCCCGTCCGCGGTCCGCCCGTACACCACGCTCTGCTGGTTCCACCGCGTGCCGGGCACGGGGGCCTGGTAGGCCATCAGCTGGAACCACGCCGGGCGGCCCTCGGCGTCCTGTGCACCCGCGGCCACCGCCGCCAGCTGCGCCCGGTACCAGCCGTTGAGCTCACCCGGCCAGCCGCCCACCGTGCAGGTGCCCTCCAGCCCCGGCACCCGCCCCAGGTTCTCTTCCGTCACCCCGCCGTGGACGAACAGCGTGCCCCCCTCGCGGTGCGCGAGCACGGCCGCGTCCAGGTAGCGGCGCACGAGCCCCCCCGGCGCCACGTCCTCGGCGAAGCTGTCCACCACGTCGTCGTCCGCACCCGCCCCAAGTCCGCATGCGCGCAGCTCCGCGCGGCGGTGCTCGAAGGCGGCGCCGGCCCCCATGGTGTGCCTGAAGATCCACTTCAGCTGCTCCCCGCGGGAGGTGGCGCATACCTCCGGGGGCATCCGCGCGGGCGGGTGGCCGCACAGCTCGCGGGTGAGGCGCAGCTTGTTGAGATCCCGGTTGCCCGCGAGCAGCACCACCTGCCCCGGGTGGCGCGCGTGCGCGGACAGGAGCGCCGCCAGCACGCGCCTGCCCGCCGGACCCCGGTCCATGGCGTCCCCGCCGAAGACGAGCCTCACCCCGGGCGCCAGGCACAGCGCGTCCCCGTCCAGTGACACCCACGGGTTTCCCCGCGCGAACGAGGCGAGCCGCTCCCACTGGCCCTCCACGTCCGTGATGTAGGCAATGCGCGTGTCCACGATGTGCCCCCCCCAGCTTGTCCTCGTTTGCTCTCCGCTGCTAGTGAGCAGCTCGCCATGAAAAGCGCAGGACCGATCCTTTGTTTGCTGATGCTCGCCTGTGGTCCTTCCGCGGGCGTGCGCATGTACGCCACCCAGCCGGTGGGCCCCTCGTTGAAGGCGGAGGACGTCCAGGGGCTCCGCCACATGGGGCCCACGCTGCTGGAGCAGGGCGTCAACTTCGCCGTCTACTCCGAGCGGGCCACCCGGATGGAGCTGCTGCTCTTCGAGGACCCGGAGTCCGAGCTGCCGGCCCGCCGCTTCCCCATGGAGCGGCTGGGGAACGTGTGGAACCTCTACGTGGAGGGGGTGGGGCCGGGTCAGCACTTCGGCTACGTGGCCTGGGGTCCCAACTGGGATTACGACCCGGCGTGGCTCCCCGGCAGCACGCTCGGCTTCAAGGCGGACGTGGACGCAGGCGGCAACCGCTTCAACCCCAACAAGCTCCTGCAGGACCCGTACTGCAAGGCCATCCACCGGGACCACGACTGGTCGCGCGGGAGCCTGGCGTCCGGCCCCGGGCGGGCCGAGAGCACCTGGGGGGCGTCTGCCAAGTGCGTGGTGCTGCGCAGCGAGTACGCGTGGGGGGCGGAGGAGGCGGCCTACCGCGAGCGGCGCAAGGACCCGGGCACGCCGGGCCACCGGTGGAGCGACCTCGTCCTCTACGAGGTGCACGCCAAGGGCTACACCGCCAACGCCGCCTCCGGCGTGGCCCACCCGGGGACCTACCGCGGCTTCGGCGAGAAGGCGGATTACCTCAAGTCCATTGGGGTGACGGCGGTGGAGCTGCTGCCCATCCACGAGAAGCCGCTGGACGGCACCTACTGGGGCTACATGTCCCTCAACTTCTTCGCCCCGGAGCTGTCCTACGCCTCGCGCCAGCGCTGGAACGAGGTGACGGACGAGTTCAAGTGGATGGTGGAGGAGCTGCACAAGCGGGACATCGAGGTCATCGTCGACGTGGTCTACAACCACACCGGCGAGGGCGGGCTGTGGCGCAGCCGCATCGAGCAGTCGCCCACGCCGGACTTCGACTCGCAGATCGTCAACCTGGACGAGCGCGAGGTGACGAGCATCTACTCGTACCGCGGCCTGGACAACCACGCCTACTACGCGCTCTCCCCGGACAACCAGGACTACTGGAACAACACCGGCGTGGGGAACATGACCCGGTGCAACGCGCAGCCGTTCCGGCAGCTCATCCTGGACAGCCTGCGGTACCACGTGGAGGAACTGCACGTGGACGGCTTCCGGTTCGACCTGGCGCCCATCCTCGGGGAGGCGGACAAGGACTACAACCGCTGGGCCCCGGAGACGTCGGTGCTCGCGGACATCGTGGAGGACCCGGTGCTCAACGCGTGGAACACGCGCGTCATTGCCGAGCCGTGGGACCTGGTGGGCTTCCGGCTGGGCGGCTTCCCGGCCAGCAAGAGCGATCCGGGCGAGGGCTGGGGCGAGTGGAACGCCCACTTCCGGGACACCTGGCGGCAGATGCTCAACGAGCGCGGCTGGGACTGGGGCCAGCAGAAGAACGTGGAGAAGCCGTTCAACATCGGCGGCGAGTACTGGAACGGCAGCGGGTGGCAGAGGGACCAGCCGGGGCTGGGCGAGGCCTTCACCGGTTCCGCCGGCGTCTTCGGCTGGAACGGGCGGCGCCCGGTGCACTCCATGAACTTCATCACGGTGCACGACGGCTTCACGCTCTACGACCTGTTCAGCTACGACCGGAAGCGCAACCAGTGCAGCCCGCTCAACCAGATCTGCTGCGACTCCCCGTACTCGCCCTTCTGTGACCCGGACTCGGGAGAGACCAACAACCACTCCCGGGACTGGGGAGACGAGGGGATGAAGCGGCAGATGGTGCGCACCTCGCTCGCCGCCATGCTGCTCAGCCAGGGCACCCCGCTCATCCTGGGCGGGGACGAGTGGATGCGGACGCAGCTGGGCAACAACAACGCCTACACCACGTCCGCGGACAACGCGTGGAACTGGTTTGACTGGGGGGCGTGGGAGGCGTCCGACGAGCGTCACCGGATGAAGGACTTCGTGGCCCAGCTCACCCGCTTCCGGCGCGAGCACGCCTACGCGCTGGCGCCCGAGCAGTACGGCAGCTCCGCCCCGTTCGCCTGGAAGAGCCCGGTCAACACGGAAGGGGTGGACTGGAAGGGCAAGGCGGTGATGGTGCACTTCTACGACCGCACGCGCGGTCCCGAACTGGCCCTGCTGTTCAACCTGGCGGAGAACGAGGTGGGCTTCACGCTGCCCACCGGCCGCAACTGGGTGCGCGTGGTGGACACCCAGAAGTACTTCGACACGGACTACCTCTCCAGCAACCCGGGGCCGAGGCGCCGCAGCTACAACGTCTCGCTCGACGCCCCCGAGCCCATCAACGGCGGCACCTACGGGGTGAAGGGCAAGTCCATCGTCGTGCTGGAGGCGAAGTGATGGGCGCGCACCGGCTGTCGCTGGCCGTGCTGCTGGCCCTGGCCGCGCTCCCCGCGCGCGCGGATGCCCCGCGAGAGCGTTTCACGCTGGGCGGCTACTTCCGCGTCATGGCGCGGCCGGACTTGCAGGGCGGGGACGGGCGGCTGGGGCTGTGGAACCTCTCCGGGCGGCTGCTGAACGAGGGGCCCTACGCGGCGCTGGAGGCGAAGCTGGACATCCTCCAGGACGCCCCCGGGCGGTTCGAGCCCTGGGCGGCAGTGCACGCCAAGGTGGAGGGGGGCAGCGTCCAGGGGACGGACGTCTTCAACGGCTCGCTCACGCAGTACCGCATGAGCCAGCTGTACGTGCGCGCGGGGAACGTGCTGCTGGACGGCGTGGTGTGGCAGCTGGGCACGCTGCACACCTACTTCGGGGACCTCGGGCTGTACGACATGCGCCCCTCGGACCTGTTCTTCGAGACGGTGGGGCTGTCCGCGCGCGTGAACCGTCCCCGCTTCGAGGCGGTGGTGGCGGTGGGGGACAGCGGCTTCTTCCTGCGCGGGGCGTCCGGCTACCAGGCGGTGCCCACGGTGGGCGGCAACGTCCGGTGGCGCGCGCTGCCGGGGCGGCTGGAGGTGGGCGTGGGGGGGCAGCTCATGGCGGAGCCGCACGTGGCAGGCAGCCGCCGCGCGGCCTACCAGACGCCGGGCATCTCGTACGAGGACTACGCCCGGCGCGAGGTGGCCCTGCGCTTCCTGGAGGCGAACCCCACGCTGGACCGGCTGTTCCCCGCCCCCAACGCGGCGCGCGCGGAGAGCTTCAAGCTGGTGGGGTACCTGGGCTTCGGCGGCTTCGGGCCGGTGCGGTGGAACAACCTCTTCGTGAACTTCCTGCGCCTCCACCCGGACGCGCCGGTGACGGAGCAGGTGGCGGGGCGCACCTTCAGCATCCACGTGACGAACTTCACCGACGAGCGCTACCAGCTGAACGCCGGCAACGAGCTGCAGCTGCGGGTGCTGCCGGACGTGCTGGACGTGAACTGGGGGCTGCTGTTCGGCCACCACGTGGACCTGGACGACCGCGTGCGGGCGAGCGAGGCCAACCGCACCTTCTACAGCACCGTGGTGCGTGGGCAGCTGTACCTGACGTCCACGGTGCACCTGCTGCTGGAGGGGTCCGCGGCGCGCGAGGAGTCGCGCAACGGCAACCTCTACCGCCTGCACGTGGACTCGGTGTTCCAGTCCGCACGCGGCGTGTCGGACGCGCGGGGGCTGGAGTACGGTGACGCGCGGGTGCGGGAGACGTACCAACTGAAGGGAGGCGTGGTGTTCAACCCGGCAGGGCGCGGCATCTACACGCGGCCGTCCCTGCGGCTGCTGTACGGGGCGCAGTACAGCAACGTCCACGCGGCGTTTGGCAGCGGCTTCGTGGAGAGCCTGGACGAGGCCAACCTGTTCCGTGGCCCGGAGCGGCACTGGCACCACGTGGTCTCCATTGAAGCGGAGGGGTGGTTCTGATGCGGCGCGGACTGTGGCTGGCCGGTGCGTGGGCGGCGATGTGGCTTGCGGCGGGGTGCATCCAGCGGGTGCCCGAGGTGAGGCTCGCAGAGCCCCGGCCCATCTCCGTGCTGTACGTGGTGGACGGGGCGCGGGAGGCGGGCGTGCAAGGGCCTCCCGTCGAGCTGAAGGCGGCGGTGGAGGCGGCGCTCTCCCGGCGGAACCTCCAGCCCCGCGAGGTGCCGCTGCAGCCGCTCGAGGCCGGGTTTGGCCGGGTGCGCGAGAGCGGCAAGCGCTTCGCGGAGCTGGCGCGGCAGGCCGGAGCGGGCGAGCTGCTGCTGCTCGTGGAACTGGACGCGGAGTTCTTCAGCCACCTCCAGGGGCGGTACCGGTGGCAGGCCCGCGCGCGGCTGACGGCGGGCAGGCCCGGGGCGGAGCCCGCGGCGGACGCGCTGGACTTCCCCGTCTACGTGAACTTCGACCACGAGCAGGCGCAGGCGGTGCTGGCCACCGCGGCCCCCACCGTGGCGGACCGCGCCGGGGCGCTGCTGGACCAGGTCCTTTCCGCCGCCCCGTGATGGGGAGCGGCAGTCCATCGCGAGGGGGAGTCGTCATGGCCAGGGCTGGCGCGGGGCACTGCCCGGCAGCTGCTGGATGGACTTGAAGGAGGTGGCGCAGCTGAAGGCGCTGGCGGCGGTGGAGCAGGTGGCCCCGGTCCGTTTCACCCCGGACACGCTGCGCCACCTGCTGCAGGTGGACCTGGACACCTTTGGCCGCTTCTGCCTGCACGCGGACGCGCACGCGGACCATGCGCTGCGCGCGGCGGTGGAGGCGGGCGAAGCCTTGCGCGCCCACTGCAAGGATGTCCAGGACAATGCGGCGTGGCGCGCGTTCCTCCGCCAACCGCCCCGGGCGGCACTGGCCGCGTTGCTCGCGCAGCCGGCCCACCTGGGCTGCGGCCACGTGAAGCGGCTGGTCACCCACGCGGAGGCGTACGGGGTGCGGCCGGGCTGGCGCAGGACTTCCTGCGGGTGCTCCACGAACTGCGGATGGCGGGGGCGCCGGAGGTGGAGTGGGTGACACTCTCCGGTGAGCACGACGAGCACGGGGCGCTGAACGTCACCCTGGAAGAGCAGCCGTGGATGTTCACCTCGGTGCCGCTCGTGTCCCCGCGCGTGGGCAGCCACCAGCTGTTCGTGAACCACCCGCAGGTGGCCGCCTGGCAGCGGGTGCAGTACCTGGACTTCCTGGTGCACGCGCGGGTGGTGCCAGGGCTCACCGCGGCGCACCTGCCGGCGCTGCAGGCGGAGGTGCCGCGCCTGGCCGGCCAGCAGATGGCTGCCACGCTGGGGGCCCTGGCGGCGGGGCTGCCGGGCTACGAGGCCTGCTTCCGGGTGGACGGCAGCGTCAGCGTCCGGCAGGTGGGGTGAGCCGGACGCGCCAGGCCTGCCGGGCGAGGCCCAGCCCGGTGACGGTGGAGGCGAGCAGGAAGACGAGCCCCGCCCAGCGCTCGCGGTCCAGGGCGGAGGCGGGGCCGGCGGCCAGCAGCAGCGTCCAGCAGAGCCACGCGGCCACCCCGCCGCCCCACGCCACCGCGTCCGGCCAGCGCTCTCGGTCCGACAAAGCGCGCTCCCAGAGCACCGCGCTGGCCACGCCGCGCGCCTCCAGGGGGGAGGTGGCCCCGGCCTCCACCAGCAGCGGGACCAGCTCCCGGGCCGGGCGGTGCCAGGCCAGGTGGGCGCGGGCAAGCCGGTGCAGCGCCGCGAGCCGTGGATCCGCGGGGGGCACCGGCGGCGCGGGGGCGAAGAAGCGGCGGGAGGACAAGGGGACTTCCTGCGCGCGCCCCGCGCCCCGGTCCGTGGCGGCCTGCAGGGACAGCTCGCGGGACACCTCCAGCAGCATGTCCGCCAGGTGGAGCAGGGCGGCTGCCGCGGGGCGCAGCGCCTCCACGTCCGTCCCTTCCAGCTCGCACCAGGCCCAGTTGTGGCGCAGCTCCCTGCGTGGGCTGGCCGCCGCGGCGCGCAGCAGGG
>VGRA01000027.1 GCA_016875515.1 Deltaproteobacteria bacterium
TGGGGCGGGAGCCTGTGGACGCCATGGTGGTGGACCTGCGGCTGGACGGTGCGTCGGGGTTGGATGTCCTTGCGGAGGTGCAGAACCGCTCGCTCGACGTGCCCGTGGTCATCCTCACTGCGCACGGCACCATCGAGATGGCAGTGGAGGCCATGGGACGTGGCGCCTACGGCTTCCTCACCAAGCCATTCCATGACCACGAGCTGCTGCAGAAGCTGGCCCACGCCGTGGAGAGCGTCCGCCTCCGCCGGGAGGTGGCCGGCCTCCGGACCCTGGTGGGCGAGGCGGCGGACGGGCAGCGGCTGCTGAGCACCAGCCCGCCCATCCACCGCGTGCGCGAACTGATTGAGCGGCTGGGCCCCACGGATGCCACGGTGCTGGTGCTGGGGGAGTCTGGAACCGGCAGGGAGCGGGCCGCCCGGATGCTGCACGCCGCCTCCCCGCGCCGGCAGGGGCCCTTCGTGGCGGTCAACTGCGCGGCGCTCCCCGGGGAGCTGGTCGAGAGCGAGCTGTTCGGCCACGTCCGCGGCGCCTTCACCGGCGCGGCGCGGGACAAGGACGGGCTGTTCGCCGCCGCCGAGGGGGGAAAGCTGTTCCTGGACGAGGTGGGGGACGCGCCCCCACCGGTCCAGGCGAAGTTCCTGCGCGTGCTGCAGGAGCAGCGCTTCACCCCCGTGGGCTCCATCCGGGAGCAGGCCTCCAACGTCCGGGTGGTGGCGGCCACCAACAAGGATCTCCGCCGGGAGGTGGCCGAGGGGCGCTTCCGCGAGGACCTCTTCCACCGGCTCCACGTGGTGCCGCTGCACCTGCCGCCGCTGCGCGACCGTCCCGGGGACATCCCGCTGCTCGCGCGCTGGTTCCTGGCCCGCTGCGCGGCCCGCCACGGACTGCCTGCCCCCGCGCTGTCGGCGGAGGCGGTGCGGCTGCTCGCCGAGCACCCGTGACCGGGCAACGTGCGCGAACTCGCCAACGTGGCGGAGGGGGCCGCGCTGCTCGCCCGGAAGGGAACCCTGGACGCCGAGGACCTGCGCCCGGTCATGCCCCGGCCGCCTCCTGCCCAGCCGGCGCCCCCGGGCGGCACCTGCGACGGCACCCTCGCCGGACGCGCTGCTGCCCCCCCTGCTTGAGGCGCGCGACGCCTTCGAGCGCGCCAACCTGATGGAGGCGCTCCGCCGCTGCGGCGGCAACGTCTCCGACGCCGCGCGCCTGGCCGGGCGCAACCGCATGGACCTGCATGATCTCCTGCGCATGCACGGCCTGTCCCCGGCGGAGTTCCGCGGCGGGTAATGCCCGCTACAGCGCCGGCTTGCCCTGCCGGTTGCGCGCCACCGCCACGCCGAGCACCGCGGCCGCCGCCAGGGCGGAGCCCACCAGCAGGGCGAACACCGGGCCGAGCCTCCCCCCGCCCGCGTCGTACATCCGGCCAATCACCAGCTCCTGCACGATGGGCCCCAGCGAGCCCACGCCGGAGATGATGCCGGCCGCCAGTGCCGCGCCGCGGCGGCTGCCAATGTCCATGGCCCCCGCCCCCGTGAGCAGCGCGTCCGGGCCGTACAGGGAGAAGCCTGCCACCGAGATGCACACCGCGAACGCGGCCACGGACGCCGCCCCCACCGTGGCCAGCCCCACGCACGCGGCCAGCAGCAGCAGCGTCATCAGCAGGCTCACCCCCGCGCGCCGGCTCCCGAAGTACCGCTCCGAGAGCCAGCCCGTGAGCACCACGCCGGGGACGCCGAAGACGTCGAACGCGGTGGAGAGGTAGCTCGCCTCGTCCCCCTTCAACCCGTAGTTGCGCTCGAGGAAGAACGGCGCCCAGGACCACAGCGCGTACCGGATGAGCTTCACGCAGAAGTAGAACGCGCCCACCAAGAGCACGTTGATGACCACGTCCCGGCCCCAGCCCGGCCCGTCACCCGCGGCAGCCGGTGCCCCCGGCGCCTCGTCCTCGTCCAGCACGGGCGGCAGCCCCTCGTCTGCCGGCGCATCCCGCTGGAACGCCACCACCACCCACCACACGGCAAAGAGCGCCGCGGCCCCGGCAAGCAGCGAGGCGCGCCAGCCCTGCCGCTCCAGCACCAACCCACACAGGCCGTTGGCCAGCACGCCGCCCACCTGGAAGTTGGTGGTCCACCAGCCCATCACCGCCCCGCGCTCCTGGCGGTTGAACCACGCGGCCATGGTGCCCACGTTGGCGGACCAGCCGGTGGCCTGCGCAAGCCCGTTCAACGCCATGAGCCCGAACAGTGCCCCCGCGGTGGAGGAAACTCCGAACCCCACGTTGGCCGCGACGGAGAGCCCCATCCCCCAGAGCAGGACCGCGCGGGCCCCGAGGCGGCTCCCCAGCGCGCCCGCGGCGAACTGCGCGGCCGCGTACGTCACCAGGTACACGGCCCCAAGGGTGCCCAGCGTGGCCGCGTCCAGCCCCAGCTCCGCCCCCAGGCGGCTCTTCGCCAGGTACCAGGGGCGCCGGCAGAAGTAGTAACCGGCGTAGCAGAGCCACGTGGCCGCGAAGACGCGCACCCGCCAGCGTTGCAGCCGCTCCCCCTCGGCAGCGCTGGCAGCGAGCGCGCTCACGCGGGATCGAACAACCGGAGGGTGGGGGAGGACACCGCCGCCTCCCGGTGCGCAGCCTTCGCCGCCACGGCCACCCCGTGCGCCGCCGCCGCCAGCAGCTCCCGGTCCGTGTTCAGCACCGAGTCGCCGAAGGCCCACAGCGGTCGCCGTCCCCCCAGCACCTGCCGCACTGCGGAGGCCTTGGCCGGCCCGTAGGTGTCCCCTGCAAGGGTGTGCAACGTCCGTCCCTCGCCGTCCAGGGCGGGCTCCATCCCCAGCACCCGCGACTCGGCCAGCCCCAGCCTCGCCCCGCCCGGGACCACCAGCGCCCCGTGGCTGGCGGATGCAATCCACACCTCCACGCCCAGGCGGGCGAGCCCCGCCACCAGCTGCCGCATCTGCCCGTATACGCGCCGCTCGAAGCCGCGGGAAAACAGCTGCTCGCCGAACGCCGCCACCTCCCGCCGCGTCCGGCCGCCGAAGGCCCATGCCTGCATGGCGTACAGGTCCGCGCGCCAACCGCCGGTGGGAAGGCCCCGCGCCAAGGCGGTGGCCTCGAGCTGGCCCGAGCCGGCCGCCTCCAGCACCTGCCGCACGCCGTCCGCCGGGTCCGGTGAGAGGGACAGCCCCCACGCCTGGCCCCACGCGCGCACCGGCCCCTGCCACGTCTCGGCCAGCAGGAACCCTTCAGCCCCTGCCGCCGCGAAGGCCTCGTCCCCGATGTCCCCCTCCCACAGGGTGTGGTCCGCGTCGAACACCGCTGCCCGGGCGGTGTGCGCGTCCACCTCGGCGAGGGACGCCTCCACCGCGGCCAGCAGGGACTCCACGCTGTGGAACGGGGCGCCCACGGCAGCCTCAGGTCGTGTACTCGGCGTTGACCTGCACATAGCGGTAGCCGAGGTCCGACGTCAGCACCACCGCCTCGCCCGCCCCGTCCTGCAGCTGAAGCTCCAGCAGCACGTCCTCGCGTGCCATGGCCCTGGACGCGGCGGCGCGGTCGAACGCCGTGGGCTCGCCCTCGCGGAAGACCTCCATCCCCTGCAGCACGCACCGCAGCGCGTGGGCGTTGCGCACGTCCGGGGAGTTGCCCACCTGGCTGGTGAAGCGGCCCCAGTTGGGATCGTTCCCGTACAGGGCCGTCCGCACCAGCGCGGAGGTGGCCACCAGCGTGGCAATCCGCTTGGCCGCCGCGTCGGACGCCGCCCCCATCACGCGGATGGTGGTGACCTTGGTGGCCCCCTCGCCGTCCCGCGCAATCAGCCACGAGAGCCGGTGCGCCACCGTCTCCAGTTGCCCCGCCCAGGAGGCCGTGGCCGGCCGCTTTCCCGTGGCGAGCGCGATGAAGGTGTCGTTGGTACTGGTGTGGGTGTCCACGTGCACCGCGTTGAAGCTCCGGGACGTAATGCCCGGCAGCGCCCCCTGCAGTTGCGCCGCGGACAGGTCCATGTCGGTGGCGAGGAAGGCGAGCATGGTGGCCATGTTGGGCTGGATCATCCCCGCCCCCTTGCACACCCCGGCAACCACCGCCTCCCCGGCACGCGCGCAGGCCTCCTTCGGGTAGGCGTCCGTGGTCATGATGCCGTGGAGGAAGCGGCGGCCGGCCTCCAGCTCGGACGAGAGCGCTGCGACGGCCGCCTCGATGCCGGTCCGCACCTTGTCCATGGGCAGCTTCACCCCGATGACGCCCGTGGAGCACACCAGCACCTGCTCCACCGGACAGGCGAGCGCCGCGGCCACCCGCTCGCACATCTCGAGCGCGTCCCTGTCTCCCTGCGCGCCGGTGCAGGCATTGGCGTTGCCGCTGTTGACCACCACCGCGCGCACCTTGCCCCCGCTGGCCTGCAGGTGGGCGCGCGAGACGTTCACCGGGGCGGCGGCAAAGTGGTTCTGGGTGAAGAGCGCCGCGGCCGCCACCGGCACGTCCGCCACCAGCAGCGCCACGTCCGGGGTGCCGCTCGCCTTGATGCCGGCGCGCACTCCCGCGGCGCGCAGCCCGGCCACCGAGGACAGCGTCAGCTCCGCGGGCGGGAAGGAGGGGACGGGGGGAACCGGGATGGACACGTCAGGACTCCCGCTGGTTGAGGCGGCGCGTCAGGGCGGCCACCGCGCTGCGCGGCATGAAGCGCTGGCTGAAGACGCCCAGCTTGTTGAACATCCCGGGCACCACCAGCGGCTCGCCGTCCATCAGCCCGCGGTACCCCTGCTCGGCCACCTCCGCCGCGGGCAGCACCGCCGGGCGCATCTGCATGAGGCGGCTCCCCTCCATCCGGGCCTGCGCCTGGAACCGCGTCTCCACCGGCCCCGGGCACAGCACGGAGACCGTCACGCCCGTCCCCTCCAGCTCCGCGGAGAGCGCCTGGCTGAAGGAATTCACGAACGCCTTGGAGGCGTAATAGACGGCCATGTACGGACCCGGCGGGAAGCCCGCGGTGCTGCCCACGTTGAGGACGTGTCCGCGCTTGCGTGCCACCATCCCCGGCAGCACCCACTTGGTGAGCGCCGCGAGCGCCACCACGTTCACCTGCACCATCTGCAGTTCCGTCTCCCACGGCGTCTCGGCGTACGCCCCCTGCAGCCCGAAGCCGGCGTTGTTGACGAGCACCTCCACGTCCGACACCCGCGCCCCCAGCGCCGCCCTCACCGCGTCCAGCCCGCTGGGCTGCGAGAGGTCTGCCGCGCAGGTCACCACCTGGACCTGGCTCGCGCAGAGCACGGCGGCCGCCTCCTCCAGCCGGGCCACGTCCCGGGCCACCAGCAGCAGGTCGTGTCCGTCCCGCGCGAGCAGCCTTGCCAGCTCCAGCCCGATGCCCGAATTGCCCCCCGTCACCACTGCCAGCTTTGTGTTCATTCCTGGCCCTCCTCGAGCCGCAGGACGTAGCCGTCCTGGAAGTTGGACTCTCGCTGGCGGCTGTCCCTCACCTCCAGCAGGTAGGTGCCCGGCTCCGCCGCGTAGCGGATGGCCTCCGGCTTGTCTCCCTTCGCCCGGTCCGAGGACTGCACCAGCGTCCGCGTCCCGTCCGCCTCCTGCCGGTGGAGGAACAGCGCCACGTCCACCTTCAGCACGCCCGTCATCGTGGCCACCAACTGCGTCTTCACCGGGCGGTCTGCCAGGTCCACCCTGAAGAGGTCCACGTCCTTGCGCGGGTAGACGGTGCCCCGCATGGACTGCCCCGGCCGGAGCGTCCCGGCGTGGGCCGCGTCGTCGTTCGGCTCGCGCTCGGCGGTGCCGTCGTCTGCCACGGTGGAGAGGGACAGGGTGTAGGGCCTGTCCGCGCTCTCCTGGTCCTTGACCCAGCTCCCGTCCACCTTGCGCGCCACGCCGGACACGCGCACGTAGCAGGTGCCCGCGCAGGCCACGTTGGAGAGCCGCTCGGGCTCCTTCTCCCCGCCCTCGTTGGCACGCAGCAGCTCCTGCTCGCCCCCGTCCGAGGCCTCGGTCACCAGGGACAGCTGCAGGTCCACCCCCTCCACGCCGGACAGCTTCGCCCGCAGCAGCCGCCCCTCCGGCAGCTCCACCGCGTAGAGGTCTACGTCGGACGCGGGGGAGAGGAAGCCGTGCCGCTCGCCCTCCGCGGCCACCTGCGTGGCCCGCTCCAGGGTGTCGTTGGGCTCCAGCTCCGCGTCCGCGCCGCCCTCCTCCAGCGTGGCGGTGAGCGCGTACCCCTGCGCGGGGTTGCTGCCGCGCCGCACCTCCTTGCCGCTGCCCAAGGGCAGCGAGCGCACCACCAGGTACACCACCGCGTCCTGCGGCCGGAGCCCCACGTTGCGCACGGCGAGCCCCTCCCCCGCGCGGCCCTTCGCGCTGAACAGCACCGCCTCCGCCTCGGACAGCAGCGACAGCTCGTGGCGAACTCCTTCCACGCCCGAGAGCTCCAGCTTCAGCGCGCGCGGTGCGGCGCCCGCAGGCTCCCCGCCGTCTGCCTCCGCGCCGCCGTCCTCGCCGGCGTCCACCGCGGGCGCAGCCGGCACAGGCAGCTCCAGCCGGTACCAGTCCTCGTCCGCGCCATGGGAGAGGTAGCCGCGCGCGGGGCTCCCTAGCCCGAGCAGCACCGCGTCCGCGGCGCGGTCATCCGGCTCCTGCTCCACGCCCGAAAGCGGCGCCTCGAAGCGCACCTTCACGGCGTAGGCGCCGCCCGAGCCCTTCTTGAGCGACAGCACCTTCAGCCACGCCTTGCCGCTGACGCCCAGGTTTGGCAGCAGCTCTGGCTGCCCCTCTCCCTGTCCATCGACGGTGGCGCGCCGGGCGCCCGCCGCGTCGTACAGCTCCACCGCCACGTCCGCGCCGGGGATGGCAGTCACCTCCACCCGGGCCACGCGCGGGGTGGGGGACGCAAGGACGTACCAGTCCACGTCCTGCTTGCCCGGGGTGACGGAAAGCCCCGCGGACACCTCGCCGTCGCGCTCGAGCAGCAGCGCCTGCTCCTGCGCGTCGTTGGGCTCGGCCTCCGGGAGCGCCGGGGGGCCGGCGTCCACCGGCGCGGCGTCCACCGCCGGCCTGGGCGACCCGGTGCAGCAGAGCAGGGCCAGGAGGAGGACCGGGGAGGCGAGGCGCCGGGGCAGGGGCATGGGAGAACGACTTTCTGGCTGGAGGGACGCGCAGGTGTCAAGGCAGGGCAGGGGGGCTTGCGGTGCGCGCCCGGGCCGGAATATCGGCCCCGGGTGAGGCCCGCCATGAACCGCTCCCTGCTGACGCTGCTGTTGCCGCTCGCCGCCCACGCCGCCCCGCCGGACCTGGGCTACGCGCAGGCGTCCAACTACTTCAAGCGCGAGGCCCGCCCCACCCAGTACCAGCCCATGCACATGGTGGACGGCAAGGAGGGCACCGCGTGGTGCAGCGCGTCCGGGGACCCGCTGGTGGAGCGGCTCACCTTCGGCTTCAAGGGGGAGGTGAAGGTGGACGAGGTGCGCGTGCTCACCGGCAACGCCGCGGACGGCGAGAGCTGGAAGGCCTTCGGCCGGGTGAAGAAGCTGTCCATCAAGGGGCTGGGCGGCGGCGCCACGGTGACGCTCGCGGACGAGCAGGGGCTGCAGGCGGTGGCGCTGAAGACGCCGGTGGAGGGGGCGGAGTTCGCGGTGGAGGTGCTGGATCTCTTCCCCGCGGACGACCTGGACCAGCCCACCTGCCTCTCGGAGCTCACCTTCTATTCCGGGGGCAAGCCGCTGGCGGCCTCCTGGCTGACGCCCCAGTGGAAGCACGACCGGACGCTCGCGCCGCTGCTGGGCACCTGGTACGCCGGCTCTCCCGGCGCCCCCACCCACTTCCTGAGCCTCTACGCAGACGGCACGTGGCGCTACGCGCACGAGCCTTGGGACTCGCCCCGGGACAGCAAGTCCCTGTCCGGCAGCTACGAGCTGTCCGGCAGCACGGTCCAGTTGCTGCTGGAGGGCGGGGCGAAGGTGGCGGTTCGCCTGGACGCGAGGAAGGGCGCGGAGCCGGCGCTGGCCGTGGACAGCGGCGCCCCCGAGCCGTTCAAGCGTCCGTGGCGCGCGCAGCCATAGCCGCCCGCGTGGGCCGCGTCAGCCGCCCGCGGCCTTCTTCTTCCCGGTGAAGTCCCGGAAGAACGCGACGATCTCCACCACCGCCGCCTTGGCGTCCGGGGCGTCGTCGAAGCCGGACTCCAGGAAGGTGCCGCCGCAGGACTCGCAGGTTTCGTAGCCGAGCGGGTGGTTGCGGTCCCCGCCCATGATCCGCACCAGGTCCACCAGGCACTCCGGGCACTGCCCCGTCAGCGCGTCCCCGTCCAGCTTCCCGCCCAGGCTCTCCAGCCCCGGCAGGTTGTTGTGCAGGAGAGTCCGGTTCAGGTCCGACACGTCGATCCACAGGCCGCCGCACTCACTGCACTTGCGCAGGTTGAAGTCATCCCCGGCGAGATCGGACATCTCGACGTTGCAGCTGACGCAATTCATGAGTGCGTGTGGCTCCTGCGGTGGGGGGAGGGGTCCCCCGGTGGGATGACCAAGCCTAGAGCATACGGCCCGCATTTTTGGGGATGCAACTTGCCTGTCGCCGCCCTCAAGGCTGCCGGCCGTCAGCCTTTCACGCGGCGGACGTTGGCGCCCACCCCGCGCAGCTTCTTCTCGATGTGCTCGTACCCGCGGTCCAGGTGGTAGACGCGGGACACCTCGGTCCGTCCTTCCGCCCTCAGCCCCGCCAGCACGAGCGAGGCGGACGCGCGCAGGTCCGTGGCCATCACCTGCGCCCCGGAGAGCTTCTTGACCCCCTTCACCACCGCGGTGGGGCCCGAGATGGAGATGTCCGCCCCCATCCGGTGCAGCTCCGGCACGTGCATGAAGCGGTTCTCGAAGATGTTCTCGCTGATGACCGAGGTGCCGTTGGCCACGGACATGAGCACCATCAACTGCGCCTGCATGTCCGTGGGGAAGCCGGGGTGCTCCGCGGTCTTGATGTCCACGGGCTTGAGCACCCGGGGGCCCTTGCAGCGGATTCCGCCCGCCTCCGTGGTGAGGGTGCAGCCGGCCTCGCGCAGCTTCAGCAGCACCGCCTCCAGGTGCTCGGGCACCGCGTTCTTCACCAGCACGTTGCCGCCGGTGATGGCCGCCGCGACCAGGAACGTCCCCGCCTCCACGCGGTCCGGGATGATGGCGTGGTCCATGGGGCGCAGCTCGTCCACCCCGTCAATGGTGATGACGTCCGAGCCCGCCCCTTCAATGCGCGCCCCCATCTTGTTGAGGACGTTGGCCAGTTCCTCCACCTCCGGCTCGCGCGCGGCGTTCTCCAGCACCGTGCGGCCCCTGGCCAGCACCGCCGCCATCATCACGTTCTCCGTGCCGGTGACGGTGATGACGTCGAAGTTGACGGTAGCCCCGCGCAGCCGCTTGCAGCGCGCCTCCACGTAGCCCTCGGTGAGGGTGATCTCCGCCCCCATGGCCTTCAGCCCCTTGAGGTGCTGGTCGATGGGCCGGGCGCCAATGGCGCAACCGCCCGGCATGGAGACGCGCGCCCGCCCGTAGCGGGCCACCAGCGGCCCCAGCACCAGCACGGAGGCGCGCATGGTCTTCACCAGCTCGTAGGGCGCCTCGGGGTGGACCGGGCCGTCTATCAGCACCTCGCACGTGCTCTTCTTATTCCCGGTGAGCCGCTCGGCCTTCGCCCCCATCACCCGCAGCACCTCGAGCATGGTGGCCACGTCCGCCAGCTCCGGCACGTTGCGGAGGATGTGGTGTCCGCGCGACAGCAGGGAGGCGGCAATGATGGGCAGCGCTGCGTTCTTCGCCCCGGACACCGGCACCTCGCCCGACAGCACGTTCCCGCCCTGCACGACAATTTTATCCAAGGCCTTGCTCCTTCGGTTGCGTCCCGTAGGCAAACCGGTCCCTGCGCTCCAGGTCCTTGACCACCCGGACCTGCCCGTACCCCGCGCCCTGCAGCAGCCCCCGCACCGCCTCGCCCTGCGCCTCGCCCAGCTCCAGCGCCAGCAGCCCGCCGGGCTTCAGCGCCCGCCGGGCCTCCACCGCCACCCGCCGCAATAAGTCCAGCCCGTCCGCACCGCCGTCCAACGCCATGCGGGGCTCGCTCCTCACCTCCAGCGACAGCGAGCGGATCTCCCCCGTTGCCACGTAGGGCGGGTTGGACACCACCACGTCGAAGCGGGTCCCGGGCGGCACGGGGCCCAGCAGGTCCCCCTGCAGCACCGTCACGCGCCCGCCCACCCCGTGCGCCTCCGCGTTGGCCCGCGCCACGTCCGCCGCGTCCGGAGACAGCTCGGTGGCCCACACCGAGGCCCCCTCGCGCTCGGCCGCCACCGTCACGCCAATGCAGCCGGACCCCGCGCAGACGTCCAGCACCCGGCAGTGCCCCTCCTTCGGCAGGTGCTGCAGGACGGACTCCACCAGCAGCTCCGTCTCCGGGCGCGGGATGAGCACGCGCCGGTCCACCAGGAAGGGGCGGCCGTAGAACTCCTTCTTCCCCACCAGGTACTGCGTGGGCTCGCCGTCGGCCCGCTTCTCGATGAGGCCCCGGTACGCGGCCAGCTCCGCCTTCTGCAGCGGCCGGTCCAGGTCCACGTACAGCCGCACCCGCGTCACCCCCAGGACGTGGGCGAGCAGGATCTCGGCGGTCAGCCGCGGCGCGTCCAGCCCCTTCTTCTCGAAGTGGGAGGCGGTCCAGGTCAGCACCCGGCGCACCGTCCAGGGCTCGGTGCTCATGCCGCCGGGCCCGAGGCCCCCTGCTCCTTGAGCGCCTCCGCCTGGAAGTGGGTGCGGCAGGCCGTCACCACGTCCTCCAGGTCCCCGCCCATCAGCGCGGGCAGGTTGTGCCGCGTGTAACCGATGCGGTGGTCCGTCATCCGGTCCTGCGGGAAGTTGTAGGTGCGGATTTTTTCGCTCCGGTCACCGGTGCCCACCTGGCCGCGCCGGGCCGCGTCCCGCTCGGTCCGCAGCTTCTCCTGCTCCAGCTCGTACAGCTTGGTGGCCAGCATCTTCATGGCCATGGCGCGGTTCTTCGTCTGGCTCTTCTCCTGCTGGCACTTCACCACGATGCCGGAGGGCTTGTGGATGAGCCGCACCGCCGAGTCCGTTGTGTTGACGCTCTGGCCGCCCGCGCCGGTGGAGCGCATCACCTGCATCTCGATGTCCGCCGGGCTGATCTTCACGTCCACCTCCTCCATCTCCGGCAGCACGGAGACGGTGATGGTGGAGGTATGGATGCGCCCCTGCGTCTCGGTGGCCGGCACGCGCTGGACGCGGTGCACCCCGGACTCGTACTTGAGCGTGCTGAAGACGGCGTCCCCGGCGAACGTCAGCGTGGCGGCCTTCACGCCGCCGGCGTTCCCGGGCTCCAGGTCCAGCAGGTCCGACTTCCACCCGCGCTTGTCCGCGTAGCGCAGGTACATCTGCATCACTTCCCCGGCGAACAGCCCCGCCTCGTCCCCCCCCGCCCCCTGGCGGATCTCCACGATGACGTTCTTCTCGTCGTTGGGATCCTTCGGGATGAGCAGCACCTTCAGCTGCGCCTCCAGCTCCTCCCGCTGGGCGCGCAGCGGGGCCAGCTGCTCGCGGCCGAGCTCCCGCTCCTCCTCCGAGCCGTTGAGCCACTCCTCGGCCACCCTCAGGTCGCCGAGCACGCCCCTGTAGGTCCGGTAGGTCTCGACGAGCTTCTCCAGCCCCGAGCGCTCCTTCATCACCGTGCGGAGGCGGTCCGAGTCTCCCAGGGTCTCCGGGTTGGACAGGTCGGCGGTGAGCCGCTCGAAGCGGCGCTCCACCTCGTCGAGCTTGTCGATCATGGCGCGGCAGTCGTTCTGCCCGCTGCCACGTCATATGGCAAGCGCCGCCTTGGGACCGGGGGCCGTCTCAGTGCCGCGGTCCGTGCGAGGGCGCATGCCCCTGGGCCGCCCGCTGCCGCAGCGCGTGCAGCAGCTCCTTACGTCCGGTCCACCAGCTCCTCCGGTGCCGAGTCCGTTACCTCGCCCACGGCCGTCCCCGCGTGCCGCGGCCGCGGCTCGAGCGCGTTCCACCGCTCGCGCAGCTCCATCCCGCCGAGGTGCAACTGCACCCGGATCTCCCCCGCCATGGCCTCCAGCTGCCGCACCGCGTGGCTCCACCGATTCGCCCTCGCCGCCTTGTCCGTTGCCATGGCCTCCCAAGCTGGGCACGCCCCGCGCCACCCGCCATGGCCGCTGCCGCACTGCCGCGTGCTGGACGGGCGGCCCCGGCTGGGCTTGCCGCTGCGGCCGCCCGGACGGACCGTGGCCCCACCTATGCATTGGAGCCTGGTGGGCGTGGATGCGTCCGGGCCGGCCGAGCAGGCAGCCCGGTTCGCGGCGGGACTGGCCGCGGGGGCAGGGGCAGGGGTGCGCCTGGCCTACGTCTCCGTCTCCGACCTGCTTCCCGAGCGACCGTACGCGAAGCTGGTGAAGGAGATGGCCGAGGAGGAGGCGCGGCATGTGCAAGCGGTGCTGGCCCGCGTGGCGGCGGGGCTGCAGGGCTGCCCGGTGTAAACGCGGCACGTCACCGGCCCGCC
>VGRA01000028.1 GCA_016875515.1 Deltaproteobacteria bacterium
GACGAGGGGTATCACCTGTGACGGCCGTCAGGCCACCCCGCCTGCGTCCCCGCGCGGGTAGTACGAGGCCCCCACGTGCGGCTGCAAGGCGTGGGATGGGACGTCCACCTCCACCTCGTCCGAGGGAATGAACGCCGGGCTGTCCACGCACAGCACCGTCTGCGGGATGTCCGTGGGGTTGTCGTAGCGGTGGGGGAAGTCCCTGGGCCAGTGGAAGGCGGTGCCGCGCTGGACCGGGCGCCCCTGCAGCAGCAGCCCGCTGCCAACCACCAGCTCGTGCTCCTCCATCACGCGGTGGACATGGGTGGGGATGCAGCCGCCCGGCTTCACCCGCAGCCGGTAGATGCCGTGGGACGGCCCCTCGTGGACGATGTCCACCTGTCCGAAGCCCTTGTCCTCCACCAGGTACGCGAACTCGCTGGCGCGGCGGTGCAGCTGCAGCGAGGGCACGGCCGTGCCGGCGAGCGCCTCCGGCTTGGACAGCCGCACGGTGGCCGCCGCCACCTGCGCGCGCGGGGCGTCCGGCGTGGGCGGGGCGAGCACGTACCTCAGCAAGGCCTCCGCGGCGTGCTCGAGCAACTGGAAGCGGCAGGCCTCCAGCAGGAACCGCAGCTCGCCCGCCAGCCGCGCGTAGTCCACCGAGCCGGAGAGGCCCGCCCCCGCCGCCACGGGGCGGCTGTCGAAGTACAGCGCCACGTCCACGTGGAGCGGCTGCGGGGTGGTGCGCTCGGCCCGGTACACCCCCACGATGCAGTCCACCTTCATCCCCGAGAGGGACACCACGTCCAGCGGCCGCCCCGCCTCGTCCCGCACCGTCTCCGTCACAGCGCTGCGCTCCTTCCGCCGTCCACCGCCAGCACCTGCCCGGTGACGTACGGCGCCGCCGTCACCAGGAACACCACCGCCCGGGCAATGTCCTCCACCGTCCCCTCGCGCGCCAGGGGGACGCGGCGAAGGACGGAGGCGCGCTGCTCGGGCGTGAAGTCCTCCGGGAAGGCCACCGTGCCCGGGGAGACGGCGTTCACCCGCACGTGCGGGGCCAGCTCCACCGCCAGCTGCCGCGTCAGCATGAGCAGCCCCGCCTTGGACACGCCGTAGTGGGCGTAGTGGCTGAGCGCCCGCTCGCCGCCAATGTCCGTGACGTGCACCACGCACGGGGACGGGGCGGCGCGCAGCTGGGGCAGGAGCCCCTGCGTGAGGAAGAACGGCGCGTCCAGGTTGATGGCCATCGTCCGGCGGTACTGCGCCCGGGTGATGTCCCCAAAAGCCACGCGCTCGAAGATGCCGGCGTTGTGCACCAGCGCGTCCAGCGCGGGGAAGCGGTTTGCCACCGCCCGGGCCAGGGCCGACACGCCGTCTTCCGTGGCGAGGTCCCCCGTGAAGCAGTGGACCGTGCGCCCCCGTTGCTCCAGCTCCGCCTTCAAAGGCGCGAGCTTGTCGGCGGAGCCATGGGCGTGCAGGGCGAGGTCGAAGCCGGCCTCCGCGAGCGCCCGCGCGGTGGCACGGCCGATGCGAATGGCGCTCCCGGTGACGAATGCGACGGACATGGTGGGGCGTGACTTAGCCGCCCCACCGTCCGGCGGCCACCTTCAGGACCTCCAGCCGAGGGTGAGCGCGAAGACGTTGGCGAAGCCGGTGTACTCCCCGGGGAACACCGGCAGGGTGAGGGATGCGGTCACGGGCTGGTTGGACCGGATTGCAGAGAACGGGGCGGGGACGTCGTTGAACGTGGCCGTTCCGGCGAGATCCAGCGGCACCTCGGCCCGGCAGCGCGCGCCCACGGAGACCACGTCCGGCACCCCGTCCACCTGAAGACCGGCGTTCGCCCCCAGCCCCCAGGCGGTGGACTCGAGCGAGACGGTGCCGCCCCCGCCTGCGGTGGGTGAAGCGAAACGGGCAATGGACATGGCCCCTCCGGTGCTGCGGGTGGACGCGGCCACAGGTGGGGCCTGCCCGCCCGCCTGCGCAGGGGCAGGCCGGGTCGTTCGTCAGGCCGCGGACGAGGCGCGGGGCTGGCCCATGTCTGGCAGGGAACCCAGCGCCGGTACGTGCGGCCAGGTGGGCAGCCCGTCCATCCCCTCCTGCTGGCAGAGGTGATGCGCGGCGATGTTGGCGCTCTCCATGATGGTGAGCAGCCCGCTGCCCGGGTGGGTGCCGCCACCCACCCAGAAGAGCCCTTGGATATCCGGGCTCTTCACCTTGGGGCGCAGCGGCCCCAGCTGCAGCCATGTGTGGGACAGGTTGAACACTGCGCCGCGTCCCACGTTGAAGTCGTCCCGCCACGTCTCCGCGGTGAAGGCCTTCTGCGCGCGGATGTGGGAGGCCACGTCCTTCATGCCCACCTTGGCGAGCCACTGCGGCACCTTGCGCGTCAGCTCCGCCTCCACGTGCTTCCAGTCCACGTCGCGGTGGGTGTTGGGCGTGGGCACCAGCACGTACAGCGTCGAGTGGCCCTCCGGGGCGCCGGCCGGGTCCGTGGGCGTGGGGTTGACCACGTAGAAGGGCGGGTCCTCCAGGTCCGCGGCGTGGTCCTCCAGCGCCGCCTTGTCCGTGCGCCGCGCGGCGTTGGACAGGTAGATGAGGTGGTGCGGCAGCTCCCGGTACACCTTGTCCAGCCCCAGGTAGAGCATGAAGGTGCTGCAGCTGTACTTGGCGCGGTCCAGCGCCCGGTCGGACAGCCGCGTCCCCTCGCGCCAGCGCTCGTCGATGAGGTTGCTCGCCGCGTACGGCAGGTCCGCGTTGACCACCACGGCGTCCGCGGGCAGCCGCTCGCCACCGGGCAGTTCCACGCCGCGCACCCGGCCGCCCTCCACCCACACCCTCTCCACCGGCGTGGACATGCGGAAGGTGGCGCCCAGGTCCTGCGCACACTTCATCATCCCGCGCGCCAGCTGCCGGAAGCCGCCCACCACGTGCCACACCCCGAACTCCAGCTCCAGGAAGGGGATGACGGAGAAGACCGAGGAGCAGTTGGTGGGGTGCAGCCCCAGGTACTTGGACGGGTAGGAGAAGGCGTAGCTGAGCCGGTCGTCCCCGAAGTAGCCGTCCAGGTGCGAGTAGAGGGACTGCCACGGCTTGAACTTCACCGCGGGCAGCAGCCGCCACGGGGCGTAGTAGCCTAGGCTGTCCGCGGGCGTGGCCATGAACCGCTCGTAGGCGACGCCGTACTTCTCCCGGCTCTCCTTCATCCAGGCGCGGTAGGCCTTGTCCTTCCCCGGGGCCAGCTTGTGGACCTCCGCCTCCATCTCCGCGTCGCCGCGGCGGGTGTCCAGGTGGGTGCCGTCCCAGAAGTGGATGCGGGTGTTGGGGTCCACCGGGACGATGGGTGCGTAGTCCTGCAGCCGCTTGCCGGCGCGGGTGAAGATGGACTCCAGCACGCCGGGCAGCTGCATGATGCTGGGGCCGGTGTCCACCTGGTACTCGCCGCGCTCGCCCAGGGTGAGGCCCCGCATGCGTCCGCCGGGGATGGCCTCCTTCTCCAGCACCGTCACCCGGAAGCCCTGCCCGGCCAGGTTGATGGCGGCGGACAGCCCGCCCGGTCCTGCGCCCACGATGATGACGTGCCGTTTCATGGAGTGGTCCTATAGCCGTTTCGGCTTGCGCCCGCTGTGCTGAGGGTTAAGCACGGGCCGGTTTTTTCTTCCCCCGCTGCCCCCACTGGAGTCCCCGCCATGCTCGAAGCCGGCCAGAAGGCCCCCGCGTTCTCCCTCAAGGACCAGGACGGAAAAACGGTGAAGCTGTCCGACTTCAAGGGGCAGCAGGTGGTCCTCTATTTCTATCCGAAGGACAACACCCCGGGCTGCACGCAGGAGGCCTGCGACTTCCGCGACGAGGCGGGCGCCCTCAGGAAGGCGGGGGCGGTGGTGCTCGGGGTCTCCATGGACAGCGAGGCCTCCCACCAGAAGTTCATCAAGAAGTTCTCCCTCAACTTCCCGCTGCTCGTGGACGAGGACCACGCCGTGGCGGAGAAGTACGGGGCGTGGGGAGAGAAGAGCATGTACGGCAAGAAGTTCATGGGGCTCATCCGGTCCACGTTCCTGATTGGCGCGGACGGGAAGCTCAAGAAGGTGTGGCCGAAGGTGAAGGTGGACGGCCACGTCAAAGAGGTGCTCGAGGCGCTTTCCGCCTGAGGGCCGGTGGGGTAGAGGGCAACACACTTTCTCGCAGAACCCTGGAGCACGGTCTCAATGGGCATTCGCATCCGGAAGGTCGCCGTTCTCGGCGCGGGCGTCATGGGCAGCGGCATTGCGGCGCACCTGGCCAACGCGGGCATCCCCGTCCTGCTGCTGGACATCGTCCCCCCCAACGCCGGCCCCGGTGAGCGCAACAAGTTCGCGCTCTCCGCGCTGGCCAACCTGAAGAAGGCCAGGCCCGCGCCGCTTTTCTCTGCCGCGCCGCTGCGGCTCATCTCGGTGGGCAACTTCGAGGACGACTTCGGCAAGCTCAAGGAGTGCGACTGGGTCATCGAGGTCGTGAAGGAGGACCTCAAGGTAAAGCAGGCGGTGTTCGCGAAGGTGGAGGCGAACATCCGCCCGGGCACCATCGTCAGCTCCAACACCTCGGGCCTGTCCATCAAGGGGATGCTGGAGGGGCGCTCGGAGACGTTCCGGAAGAACTTCCTCGTCACCCACTTCTTCAACCCGGTCCGCTACATGCGGCTGCTGGAGTTGGTGGCGGGCGTGGAGACGGACCCCGCGGTGATGGCGGAGATTGCCCGCTTCGGTGAAGCCGTGCTCGGCAAGGGCATCGTGTACGGGAAGGACACGACCAACTTCATCGCCAACCGCATTGGCACCTACGGGATGATGAAGGTGCTGCAGGGGCTGTCCGCGGCGGAGCTGTCCGTGGAAGAGGTGGACAAGGTGTTCGGCCCCGCCATGGGCCGTCCCAAGTCCGCCGTGTTCCGGACCGCGGACATCGTGGGCCTGGACACGTTCATCCACGTGGCGAAGAACTGCTACGACACGCTCGTCCACGACGAGGACCGGGACACCTTCAAGATCCCCGCCTTCGTGGAGCAGATGGTGGCCAGGGGCCAGCTGGGCGAGAAGTCCGGCGCCGGCTTCTACAAGAAGGTGAAGGGCGAGGGCGGCAAGAGCGACATCCACGTGCTGGACCTGGGCACCATGGAGTACCGGGCCCAGAAGAAGGTCCGCTTCGAGAGCCTCGGTGCGGCCAAGGAGGTGGAGGACCTGGGCGAGCGCATTGCCACCGTCATGAAGGGGACGGACAAGGCGGCGAAGTTCGCGGAGAAGACCACCTTCGAGACGCTCGCCTACGCCTCCCGCCGCATCCCGGAGATTGCAGATGACTACGTCAACATCGACCGCGCCATGCGCTGGGGCTTCGGCTGGGAGATGGGGCCGTTCCAGGTGTGGGACGCCTACGGCGTGAAGGCCGGGCTGGAGCGCATGAAGACGCTGGGGCTGAAGCCCGCCGCGTGGGTGGACGAGATGCTCGCCTCCGGCCGGACGAAGTTCTACGAGGTGGACAAGGCCGGCAACGACAGCTTCTGGAACATTCCTGCGAAGGTCTCGGCCAAGGTGCAGGAGAACCCGTCCTTCGTCCGGGTGGGGTACCTGAAGCGCGGCAACAAGCTCATCTCGGAGAACTACGCCGCGTCCCTGTGGGACCTGGGGGACGGCTGCACGCTGCTCGAGTTCCACACCAAGATGAACTCCATCGATGACGGCATCATCGAGATGATGGAGAAGGCGCTGGAAGAGACGGAGGCCAACCACCGGGCGCTCGTCATTGGAAACGACGGGGCGCACTTCTCAGCCGGGGCCAACATCGCGGCGCTGCTGTGGGCCATCAAGGAGAGCAACTACGAGGCGGTGCGCGCGCTGGTGAAGCGCTTCCAGGCGGCCAACCAGCGCATGCGGTACAGCCCGGTGCCGGTGGTGGTGGCGCCGTTCAACCTGACGCTCGGCGGCGGCGCCGAGGCCACCATGGGCGGCAACGCGGTGCAGGCCTCCGCGGAGCTGTACATGGGGCTGGTGGAGGTGGGGGTGGGGCTCATCCCCGGCGGCGGCGGCAACATGCAGCTGCTCCGCAACCTCTACGGCCGCTTCTCCACCGACCGGGACTTCGACCCGCTGCCCTTCCTCAAGAAGTGCTTCCTCTCCATTGGCACGGCCAAGGTGGCCACCTCCGCGGAGGAGGCGGCCGAGGCGGGATTCCTGGGACTGGAGTACGGCATCTCCATGAACCGGGACCTGCTCTTGCACGATGCCAAGGGGCGCGCGCTCGGCATGGCCAACGCCGGCTTCCGCCCGCCGCGGCCCACGCAGTTCCGGCTGTCCGGGAAGAGCGGCTACGCCACCATTGACATGATGCTGTACGACATGCAGCTCAACGGGCAGGTGAGCGAGCACGACCGGAAGATCGGCCAGAAGCTCGCGTCCGTTCTGACCGGCGGTGACACGAGCCCCCTGTCCACCGTGTCCGAGGAGCGCCTGCTGGAGCTGGAGCAGGAGGCCTTCCTCTCGCTCTGCGGCGAGGAGAAGACCCAGGCGCGGATCGAGCACATGCTCGTGAACGGCAAGCCGCTTCGTAACTAGACAGGAGACCCACCATGACCAACCGAGTTGCGATTGCGAGCGCGGTGCGCACCCCCTTCACCCGCGCGTTGAAGGGCGAGTTCAAGGACACCCGGCCGGACACGCTGGGCGCCGTGGCCATCCAGGCCGCGGTGAAGGCCGTCCCGGGGCTGAAGCCGTCTGACGTGGAGGACGTCATCCTCGGCTGCGCCATGCCGGAGGCGGAGCAGGGCATGAACGTGGCCCGCGTGGCCTCCATGCTGGGCGGGCTGCCGGAGACGGTGCCGGCCATGACCATCAACCGCTTCTGCAGCTCCGGCTCGCAGGCGGCGGCCAACATCGCGGACGCCATCCGCGCGGGGCGCATCCAGGTCGGGATGGCGGGGGGCCTCGAGTCCATGACCTACATCCCCATGGGCGGGAACAAGGTCTCGGCCAACCCCGAGGTGATGGCGCAGCACCCGGAGATTTACACCTCCATGGGTGCCACCGCGGAGAACGTGGCCGCGCGGTTCAACGTGGCCCGCGAGGACCAGGACACGTTCGCCGCGCGGAGCCAGGAGCGCGCCGCGAAGGCGCGCGCCGAGGGGAAGTTCAAGGACGAGATCGTCCCCGTCACCACGCGCGTCTTCGACGACAACGGCGCGGCGCAGGAGGTGACGGTCACCGAGGACACCATCCTCCGGCCGGAGACCACCTACGAGGGCCTGGCCAAGCTGAAGCCCGCGTTCAACGCCAGGGGCACGGTGACGGCCGGCAACGCCTCCCCGCTGACGGACGGCGCCGCCGCGCTCGTGCTGATGAGCGAGGAGAAGGCGAAGGCGCTGGGCCACAAGCCGCTCGGCTGGTTCGTGGACTACGCGGTGGCAGGCGTGCCCCCGGACATCATGGGCATTGGCCCGGTGCCGGCTGTGAAGAAGCTGCTCGAGCGCAACAAGCTCACCGTGAAGGACATTGACGTCTTCGAGCTCAACGAGGCCTTCGCCGCGCAGTCGCTCTACTGCGTGCGGGAGCTGGGGATTGACCCGGAGAAGGTGAACCCCAACGGCGGCGCCATTGCGCTGGGCCACCCGCTGGGCGTCTCCGGCGCGCGGCTGATTGCCACCATCCTGCGCGAGCTGAAGCGCCGGAACGGCAAGTACGGCGTCGTCACCATGTGCATCGGCGGCGGCATGGGCTTCGCCTGCCTGGTGGAAGCGGCGTAGGCGCCGGGACGAACCCGCGCTTCAGGGCGGGTGGGGTGTCAGCCGCACGGTCCGGGGGGCCCGGTCCATGGCCGCGTGTTCCTCGAAGCGGAGCCCCCGGGCCGAGGCGTGCACCTCTCCCGTCGGCAGGCGCTCGGCCCTCACCTCTCCACCGGTGGGGACGAGCCGGGGCAATTCCCAGCGCCCTGGCGGCACCGGCCCCGCGGGCAGCACGTCCCGCGCGTTCTTCCCCGCCACCAACGTCACCGGGGGGACCGCCGGCCGCCACTGCCCGTCCAGGTCCCCTGCGCTGAGCAGCAGCCGCAGCACGCGCCCCTCGGCCACGGCGTACACCTCCACGTCCCCCGCCGTGGAGCGGGGGTGCGCCCTGAGCTCAGAGGGACGGATGCCTGCGTCCCGGGCGGGGACCGCGGCGGGGGCCGAGGACAGCAAGGTTGTGCACAGCAGCGCCGGGGGGACCATGGGGGAGGGGGTCTGGCGCGGTGTCAGTCCGGGGTGCCAGTCCCGGTCCACGGCCTCATCCCGGAGACGGCCTCGCCGTCCGCGGCCACCGCCTCCACCTCCTGCCGCTCGCGGCGCAGGAAGTCCCGCACCGCGCGGTCCAGCCGCTCGTTGAACAGCAGGTGCGCGCTGTGGACGGCGGTGGGCTGGAAGCCCCGCGCCACCTTGTGCTCGCCGCCGGCTCCGGGCTCAAAGACGCGGCGCCCCAGCCGGATGCAGTCGTCCACCGAGTGGTACATGCAGACGTTGAAGTGGAGGAAGGGCACCTCCTCGAAGCAGCCCCAGTAGCGCCCCCACAGCCGGTCCCCGGCCGTGAGGTTGAACGCGCCGCCCACCACGGTGCCGTCCGCGCGCGTGGCCTCCACCACCTCCACCGACTCCGGCATGGCGGCGAGCAGCCGCTCGAAGAATCCGCGGTTGAGCTGCAGCTGCCCCCAGCCGTTCTTCTCCACGGTGGAGGCGTAGAGTTGGAAGCAGAGCGCCGCGTGGCGCGCAGGGTCCACCTCCGCCCCGCGCCGCGTGGTGATGCGGATGCCCTGTCCTTCCGCCGCGGCGCGCTCGCGCCGCAGCTGGTGCCGGCGCTTGGAGGTGAAGCGCGAGAGGAACGCCTCCCAGCTCCCGTAGCCCGGGTTCTTCCAGTGGTACTGGAGCGTGGCGCGGCGGGCCAGCCCGGTGGACTCGAGGAAGGCCACCTCGTCCTCCGGGGGAAAGAGGACGTGGACGGAGCTGCAGCGGCGTTCCGCCGCCAGCTGGAGGAGCGCCTCGAGGACCCGCTGGCGCAGGTCTGCCACGTCCTCGCCCGGCGCCACCAGCAGCCGCGGCGCGGTCAGCGGCGAGAGCGGCGCCCCCACCAGCAGCTTGGGGTAGTAGGGGACCCCCATTCGGTGCGAGGCCTCCGCCCAGGCGAAGTCGTAGATGTACTCGCCCATGCTGTGGTGCTTCTCGTAGGCGGGGGCCGCGGCGACCAGCTGCCCGTCCCGCCAGAGCGTCACGTGGCAGGGCACCCACCCGGTCTGCTCGCTCGCGCTCCCGGACGCCTCCAACGCGTGCAGCCAGGCGTGGCGGAGGGTGGGCACGGGGAAGGGGCCGAGCAGCCCGTCCCACGCCGGGGCGGGGACGTCCGAGACGGCGCCGAGCACGCGGAGGGTGGGCGGGAGCATGGAGGAGAGGCTAATGGGCGTGGTAGGCGTCGTGCCACGCCATGGAAGTGCAATCCCCAGCGCCCCACGTCCTCACCGGCCTCACGCTCGCGGAGCTGACCTCGCTGCTCGGCAGCCGCACCCGTGCGCTGGAGACGCTCAAGTGGCTGTATGCGCAGCCGCCGCTGTCCCGCGAGCTGCCCGCGTCCGTGCCGGGCGTCTCAAGCCGCGCGTGGGGGAAGCTGCGCGAGCGGCTGGCACTGCCGGACGTGGACGTGGTGGAGAAGGGCGTCTCGCAGGACGGCACCACCAAGTACCTGCTCCGGCTGAAGGACGTCTCGGTGGAGACGGTGCTCATCCCCGCGAAGGGGCGCAGCACCGTGTGCGTCTCCAGCCAGTCCGGCTGCACCCGCACCTGCGCCTTCTGCGCCACGGCGAAGCTGGGCTTCAAGCGCAACCTCACCGCCGCCGAGATGCTGGCCCAGTACCGGGTGGCCCGCGCAGATGCGGTGCCCGGGGCCCCGGCCCGCAACGTGGTCTTCATGGGCATGGGCGAGCCCATGGACAACCTGGACGAGGTGCTCAAGGCGGTGGAGCTCCTCACCCAGCAGCCGGTGCCCATGCTCGGTGCGCGCCAGGTGACGGTGTCCACCTCCGGCGTGCTGCCCGGGATGAAGCGGTTCCTCGCCGAGTGCAAGGCCTCGCTCGCCCTCTCGCTGAACGCCAGCACGGACGAGCAGCGCCTGAAGGTGATGCCGCAGACGCGCACGTGGCCCATCGAGGCGCTGATGGAGCTGCTCCGCGAGGACAAGCTGAAGGAGCCGCGGCGGTCCCACTTCATCGAGTACGTGATGTTCGACGGTCTCAACGACGCGCCCGGGGACGCGGACCGGCTGAGGGCGCTGCTGGAGGGGGTCAACGCGCGGGTGAACCTCATCCCGCACAACCCCATCCGGGGCAGTGAGCTGCGCCCGCCGCCCGAGGCCCGGATCCTGGAGTTCCAGAAGCGCGTGGTGGGTCACGGGCTCATGTGCCTCATCCGCTGGCCGCGCGGACGCGAGGTGGCGGCCGCGTGCGGGCAACTGGCCGCCACCGAGCTCTCTGAGGCACTCCCGGAATGAGCGGCGCGCTGCCGCGGCTACACCTGGTGGACGGGACGTACGAGCTGTTCCGCGCCCACTTCAGCAAGCGCCCGCCGCACACAGGCCCCCGCGGAGAGGACCTCAAGGCCGCGGTGGGGTTGGCCTCGTCGCTGCTCGCGCTGCTGTCCGACGAGGTGGAGGCGGTGACGCACCTGGCCGTCGCGTTCGACAACCCCATCCGCAGTTTCCGCAACGACCTGTTCGCCGGGTACAAGTCCGACGAGGGCGTTCCCCCGGAGCTGCGCGCGCAGTTCGATCTGGCCGAGGAGGCGGTGCGCGCGCTGGGCGTCACCTGCTGGTCCATGCGCGAGTTCGAGGCAGACGATGCGCTCTGCGCCGCGGCGGCGCGTTTCCGGGACCAGGTGTCGCAGGTGCGGCTCCTCACCCCGGACAAGGACCTTCACCAGTGCGTGGTGGGCAGCCGCGTGGTGCAGGTGGACCGCGTCCGCGAGGCGCTCATCGACGAGGAGGCGGTGAGGGCGCGCAAGGGCGTTCCACCCGCCGTCATCCCGGACCTGCTCGCGCTGGTGGGGGATGACGCGGACGGCATCCCGGGGCTGGCGGGGTTTGGCGAGAAGGGGGCCGCGGCGGTGCTCGCCCGGTACGGCAGTCTCGAGGCCATCCCCGTGCATGCGGGGGACTGGGACGTGAAGGTGCGCGGCGCCGACAAGCTGGCGGCAACGCTCGCCAAGCACCGGGAGGAGGCGGCGCTCTACAAGGTCCTGGCCACGCTGCGCACGGACGTGCCGCTCTCAGAAGACCTCGAGCCGCTGCGCTGGCAGGGCGTGCCGCGGACAGCGTTCGAGTCCTTCTGCGACGAGGTGGCTGCTGCCTCCCTGCGGACGCGGCCGCGCCGCTGGCGCTGACACCTCCAGCGCTTGCGGCGCCCTCCGAGCCCCGTTGAGCAGACGCACGGCCGTGCTCGAGGGGACGTCAGGCCGTGGCTGGCCGGGAGAGCCGTTCCTCCAGCCGGGTTGCAGCTGCGGCGCGCACGAGCGCCATCGCCGGGAAGAATGCGTGCAGGGACGTCCAA
The DNA here is from genome assembly GCA_016875515.1 of Deltaproteobacteria bacterium. Classification (GTDB taxonomy): domain Bacteria; phylum Myxococcota; class Myxococcia; order Myxococcales; family Myxococcaceae; genus VGRA01. Next base: position 11,563 of record VGRA01000028.1, read on the forward strand.
CGGTCTACCGAGAAGGCCGGCGGCAGCCACGAGAGGGCAGCCGCTCCCACCGCGGCGCCCGCGGCCCAGCCCACGCCGCCGGCCGCGCTGAAGCGCGCGAGCACCAGGTCCGTCATCCACGCCCCCCACGCGTTGTTGCCCGCCACGGCGGGATGCTCCGGGGACGTCGCCCTGCAGCTCAAGCGGGCGTGCGAGACCGCCCGCCCCGCCGCTCGGTGGGCGGGCGGGCAGAGACGCGCGGCAAGACGAGCGCTCGGTAGAGGCGAGCCTCGCTCCAGCGGGGGGTGGCCTCGGGGCGGCGGTGCCACCAGTTGAGGATGAGCGCCAAGCGCAGCGGCGGGTTGCCCGGCAGCTTGCAGGTGGGGACCTGGTTGCGGGCGTCCAGCACGCCATGGGTCATTCGCGCATCGAAGACCGCGAAGCGGTTGGGGACGGGGCGCACGAGGTCCCAGTCCTGCCGGTCCGGGGCGAAGCTGTCGCTGGCGGGGTTGGGCGGCGCGTCCGTCACGGCCAGCAGCCCGCCGCGGCAGCGGTTGAGGAAGAAGACGGTGGACCAGCTGGGCTGCACCTGCCGACCGGTGCGGAGCGCCAGCCGCTCGTCCCGGTCCACGTGGAAGTCCACCTGCACGTCCGTGGTGCGCATGCGGGACAGCCACCACTCCACGCCGATGACGCGCTTGCCCGCGGGTATGTACGCCCGCAAGGCGAGTGCCGCCGCCTCGGGCAGGCAGGCAGGTGCGTCGAGGTCGTACCAGAAGGTTGTCTGGTACGTGGTGCGGAGCCGCTCGGTGCCCACCGCCTGCACGCCGCGCAGCAGCGCCGCGAAGAGAAGAGGGGGGAGCGCGTCGGCGTGAATTTGAACCCTGCGGTCCGTTGTCGCGTCCATGGCGTTCGGGAAGCTATCCTCAGGAGTACCTTGAAATTGCTCCTCTTTGCCTTGCTCGCGCAGTCGCCGGCCCCTTCCGCCG
>VGRA01000029.1 GCA_016875515.1 Deltaproteobacteria bacterium
CCCAGAAGAGCTGCTCGCGGGGGCTGGTGGCGGCGAAGGGGTTGATGATCCAGCGCAGGTAGGCGGTCTTCCCGGCACGGGCAGCGCAGGTGGCCAGGTAGGGCGGCTCGCCCGGGTCCGCGTCATTGCAGGAGGGATTGTAGTAGACGCCCGTCTTGCAGAACCGGGATTCATAGCTGACGGCGGCGTTGTCGTGCTGGTGATCTGGCTGGCCGGCCCCGTTGGCGTCGCGCAGCCGCCAGGTGTCCGCGAGGGACCGGCCGCTTGCGGGCCCCTGCACCGACGCGCGCAGCGCCTGCATGCTGGTGCGGAAGGCGCGGCCTGGGCCATGGTCTTCGGCGAGGCGTAGGCGTAGCCGCAGGCGGACCGCCATCTCCCGCCGCCACCTCCCTGTTGTCTGCGCCCCCGCAACCGACAGTCAGCGACACCGTGTTCACAAACAGAACTGTCTTCATGTTGGTCTCCCGTCCAGGGATCACACCACTCAGCGGTCCCATAAGCGGTGACATCAGCGGGTTGCGTTGAGGGTGGTGCTGACGATTCCGCTGCGCCCGTCGGTGGCGGAGAACGTGCCCGTCGCCTCCAGAGCCCCAGCGTAAAGGCTGCTGAATGCCAACTTCCCGGCGTTGAACTCAGCGCTCATCCCGCCCGCACCGGGAGGACAGGTCACCGGGCGAAGGTTGAACGTCGCCGCGCCGGCGGCCTCCTGGACGAACGCGAGCGGACAGTCGGACGCCCAGATCGCGGACGTCAGGACGCTGTCTCCGTCAGCCTCGAGCCGCGTGGCGCCCTGCTGCTTCTGCACGCCGACGTTCCCGCCCGTGGTCAGGGTGAGGACCGTCTCTTCGGTCCAGCTGCCAGCGTAGGTGTAAGCGGAATCCTCAACATTGCAGCCGGTCGCGAGCGTGACGGCAAGCCGAAGGAGGCGGCGAGGCGATGACATGGGAAGGGTGCTCCGGGAGCAACCGGGCGCTGAGATGAGCGCGCCCATGCGCGTCATACCCTGCCGCGAATGAAACATCAGCGCGTGCGTCCAGTCGCTTGAGACCTCCCATCCCGCGCCCTGGATGGGGACTCTCCGTGTCATGGAGCGTCTTGATGCCCGGGAAGTGGGTGCCCGCATCCGAGCAACCCGGCAGGCGGCCAGCCTCACCCAGTCACGGCTGGCAGAGCGCGCGGGGATGGAGGTCCAGGGCCTCTCCCGGCTGGAGCGGGGCGAGTACGAGCCCAGCCTGTCGTCTGCCGTGGCGCTCGCCGAGGCGCTCGGGATGACGCTGGACGGCCTCGTGCTGGGAACTACCAGGGGCTCTGGACCCGTACGGCAGCAGGGGGCGTGGCGCGCGGTGACCGGCGCCCGCCAGGCGCTGATCAAGACGCTTCTCACCCTCCAGGTCGCCGAGCAGGAGTTCCAGCCCCGCCCAGAGCGCGCCACATCCCCCCGGCCCGGGAAGCGGCAGACTCACCGCAGGGACCGGGAACCGCCCGCAAAGGGACCGCCCGACCGCTGAGCCACTGCGGCGGCAGCCGGCCCCGGGTCACCCTGCCGGCTTCTTCGGTACCACCAACCCGCGCGCCAGGCGCCGGAGCACCTGCGTTCGCTGGCGCGCCTTGTACTGCTCGTGGCTGTTCTCGCCTTCTTCGTTCCGCCGCGCCGTGCGCCCGTCGATGATCTGAAACTCCACCAGCCCAAACGCCACCCGGTTCTTCCGCGCCCGCGCGTCCTCCGCAGGCGGCGGCAGGAAGGCGTCCATCCGCAGCGGGATGTCCGCGATGAAGTTGAGCATCCGGTACGACTCCCCGCTGAAGGTGTTGGCGTCCTGCGCCTCGCGCTGCTCGTAGTCCACATCCAGGTGCAGGCTCTTCGCATAGTCGCGAAAGTGCGGGTAGTCCTGCATGAGAGACTTGAACGTCACGAGCGAGTTCTGCGTCTGGTTGGGCACCACCAGGTGGAACGGGAACAGCCGCTGCGTCAGGAAGTGCAGCACCGGGACGATGTCCGACCGCTCCTTCGTCACCAGCCGGAAGCGCGTCTTGTCGTACACCGTGGCGGCCACTGAGTCCTTCTTGGCCAGGAGCTTCGTGTAGATGGACTCCCGCGCCTTGATGGAGGACTCGAAGCTCTGGATGGGCAGGCCGTGCTTCCATGCCTCCTCGGCCACCCGCATGACCTTCTCGGTCATCATGGCCTGCACCTCCGCTTCGGACGCCGGCAGGCGGTACAGGAGATCCCGCCCCTCCACGTGCTGGATGACGTGCATCATCTTCAGCACCACGCACGCCATGCGCCGGTACTTCCGCGGCTCCTTCAGCCCGGAGGCGAAGAGGAAGAGATCGTGCACCTCCGCCGGCTGCGCCACCTCCTCCGGCACCTTGAAGTCGAACGTCTGGCGCAGGTAGGCCACCGCGTCCGAGAGCACCGTGCGCACCCAGTCCCGGTCCGTCTCCGAGCCCGGGTCCACCCCGCACAGCCGCAGGTAGCCGTCCACCTCCTCGCGCGAGTGGAAGTGCATCCGCCGCCACTCGATGACGGATCCACCCCGGAGGATGAGCCGGATGCGCTCGAGGTCCTGCAGGCCCATGTCCTCCACCGCGCGCAGCGGCGCCTCGGGCACGGCAGGCTCGAATCTCAGGGGGGACGCCATGTCGGCGCGTGCTTTAGGCAACGCTCGGCCCCCAAAGCAAGCGGAACGCTAGAAGGTGAACGTGAAGTTCACCGGGTCCCCCTGGACGCGGTGGCGAGGGAACTGCAGCCCCTTGATGAGGCGGGAGAGGCAGCCGGCCATGGCGCTGTCCTTGAACTGCTCCGTCTGGCAGCCCACGCCCGTCACCTTGCCGCTCGTCTGGATGGTCCAGCGCATCACCAGCTTGCCCTTGAGAGAGGGGTCCTTCGCCTTCTGCTCGTCCACGCAGCCCTTGATGGAGGACTTGTTGGTCACCACCACGCCGTTGATGTCTGCCTGGGTCAGCCTCTCGGGCTCCGCGCTGGCAGCGGGGGGAGGCGGCACGTAGACGGTCTTCTTCGCCGCCTTGTCCTCGGGCGGCGGCGCGGTCTCCTTCTTCTTCGGCGCACCGAAGATGCTGTCGAAGTCGTCCTCTGCCACGGCCGGGGCCTTGGCCACGGGGCGCTTCTCCTCGCGCGGCGGGGGCGGCGGGGCAGCCACCACCTTCTCCTTCACCGGCCGCTCGGCCGGCTTCTCGGTGGCCCTCTTCTCCACCGGTCGCTCGGCCGGCCTCTCGGCGGGCTTCTTCTCCGCACGCGGCTCGGGACTGGCGGCGACGGGCTTCTCCGCGGGGACATCCGCCCTCGCCTCGGTCTTCGGCTCCGGCTTCGGCTCTGCCGCCGAGGCAGCGGCCACCGGCTCCGGCGCGGACTTCGGGGCCGCCGCGGCAGGGGCCGCCACCTCCGCGGGGCGCGGGGCCGGTGCAGCGGCCATCTCCGTGCCCGGCGCAGGCGCCGCCTGCTGGCGCACCAGGAGCCACACGATGACGCCGAGCGCAACCAGGATGGCCACCCCGAGCGCGCCAAACAACACCGCCATGGTGTTGCGCGCGGGCGCCGGCGGCGGCGGCACCGCCGTCACGGGGGCACCTGGCGGCATCCAACCGGAGGCGGGCAGCGGCGCGCGCGGGGGGGCAGACTGGGACGGGGACTTGTAGGAGAACCCCGGGGAGGTGGCCGCAAACGGGTCCACGTCCGGGCTGCCGTACACGGCGCCAGCGCGAGCCTCCGAGAGGGGGACCTCCAGCTTCGTCCCTCCGTGGGGCGTGCCCTCCCCGAAGCCGAACGCGTCCGACGGGCCGGTGGGGGCAGGCGCGGGGGGCTGCGGGCGGGACAGCACCGCCATCTCCTCCCGTACCAGCGAGGCGAGCGCCGAAGCCGCAGAGGGGCGCCAACCGCCGGTGTCCACGGGCGGGGCTACCGTCACCGCGACGGGCGCGGGCACCGCCGCGGCGCCCGGGACGTCGGTGAAGGGCCGGTTGCTGCCTGTGGCGCCGAGCGGCTCGTAGACGCCTGTCGAGGCCATGGAGACGAAGGAACCGGTGACGCGCGTAACGGACTGGGACGGAGGGGACGGGGGCTGCGGCGGGGCGGCCACCACGGCGGGTGGCGGCCGCGGGGACAGCACCGCGGAGAGCTCGGCCACCCGGGACACGGGCAGCCAGTCATCCATGCCTGCGCGCCAGCAGAGGGTGTCCGGGCCAATGGCCCCGGCCTGCCACTTCTCCACCAGCTGGTCCACGCGGAGCGGCCCGACCTGCTGGTCATCCACCCCCACGTACCAGTCCACCGCCGCGGGGGCCGGGGCCGGGGCCGGCGCAGCAGGCAGGGGCTCTTCGTCCCCCTGCGCCGAGGCGCTCACCAGCTGCTCGGACTCCAGCCCGGTCATGACGCGCGTGCTCTGGCGTCCCTCCTCGCCTTCCTCGCCCAGCGCCATGGACGGCGGGAGGGTGGCGATGGCCAGCTCCGCCGCCGCCGCAGCGCGCAGCACCTCCGCGGGATCTGCCGCCTGCTCCGGCGGCGACTTTGGAGGCGCCGGCCGGGGGGCCTCCACGCTCGTCCGCTCGTCGTCGTCCGTCACCGCGGCGGTACCAGGCGGGGTGGCCAGTGCGAGCGCCTGATCGGCCTCGGCCTGCTGCGCCAGCGGGTTGTCCAGCACCTGCGTGGACTCCCCCTCCTCGGGCGGCCGGGGCGCAGGGCCGGCCGCGGGCTGGGCCAGGTGTGCCAGGGACGGCGGGAGGATGAAGATGGGCACGTCCGGAGACGGCTCCGCCTCCGCGTTCCGCTTCACGATGATGGTGTGGCCGCACCGCTTGCAGGGGACCTTCACGCCCCGGGGGCCGACCTTGGCGTCGGCAATCTGGAACCGGGCATTGCACTGGCTGCAGGCGAATTGCATGGCGGGCGAGACCAGGGTTCGGCGGGCCCCGTCGGGGGCGCGGGTGCGAGGGAGGCGGGGCTTTAGAATGGCGTCCCGGGGGGATCAAGGCGTCGGGCGCGCCCCATGACACCCGGGGAAGACGCCCGGAAGGGGGGCAGGGTTCCCTCCCCGCCGTCCCTCACCCTACCGCTTGATCTCCACGTTGGTCCCCAGCGCGGCGCGCAAGGCAGGGAGATCCTCGGAGAGGGAGAAGACGAGCAGGTCGCGGACCTTCACCCGCGGCGCCACCCGCACCGCCCCTCCGGACTCGGTCATCACCACGCGCTTGACCGTCTCCAGCTCCCCGCAGGCGAGCAGGCCGGCGCGGACCGCCGTCAACTCCACCGCCTCCAGGTAGTTGCGGACGTCGTTGGGCGCGGCCACGCGGAGGTAGTCCTGCACCAGCCGCGAGACGGCGGCGCGCCCCGCCTCCGTGAGGAGCCGGTCCAGGTTGCGCCGCTCGGCGTCCAGCGCGCGCGGCTCCGCGGTGAAGTGGAAGCGGAAGCTGGCCGCCCCCAGCGCAATGGCCGCCTGCAGCACCGTCTCCAGCCGGTCCGGCCCCAGTCGCACCCCCAGCGCCAGCTCCGGGCGGAGCAGCGCCAGCGAGCGCCCCAGGTGGTACGCGGTCTCCTTCTGCGGGAGCTCCCCGAAGAAGCGCCCGCCCACCTTCACCGCGAACGGCCAGGTGTTGCAGGCCTCCACCAGCACCTGGAGATCCGGCGCGGGCTCAGGAGACTGCACCCGGCGGGCGAGCCGCTCGCGGGTGGCCACCAGGAACGGCGAGTACAGCTCCACCGACTCCAGCCCGAACAGCCGCGTCACCTCGCGGAACTGGCTGACCTGGAACTCCTGGGCCGCCTGCACGTCCACCCGGTGCCGCTTCTGCAATCCATGCTTCTCCAGCGGCACGGCCCAGCCGGCCCCCACCTGCTCGTGGAGCAGCGCCAGCAGCTCCGCCAGCGGCCCGCGCAGCCTTGGGTGGAACAGGTGCGCCTGCCAGAGCCGGTCCGTCAGCGTCCCCCTCGCCGCGGAGCGCTTGCGGGCCCACGGCCCCAGCTTGGCGAGGATCTCCTTCTCCCCGGGACCGCCCTCCCCGAGCAGTTCCGTGACCGCCTGCGCGGCGAGCCACGCGCCGTCGTAGTCCTTGCGCCGGGCGGCCAGCTCCGCCAGGGCCGAGGCCACCTTGCCGGGCTGCTCGGCGTGGGGCAGCGCGCGCCGGTATGCCGCCACCGCCCGCTCCTCCTCGCCGGGGCGGGCAGCGGCCAGCTCCGCGAACGTGAGCTGCGCGGAGACGTCCTCCGGTAGCCCGGTGCTGACCACCTGGTACGCCATGAAGGCCCCCTGCGGGTTCTTGAGCACGTGCAGGTAGAGATCCCCCAGCGCCCGCCACATGGCCATGCGGGGCCCGTGCGTCTCCGGCCCCTTGGGGAACCGCTGCAGCATCCGGGCGTAGTTGTCCTCCAGGAGCCTCCACTGGTTGGCGCCCGCCAGCACCTGCTCCACGGCCGCGAACGCCTCGACGAAGCGGTGGTCCAGGTCCAGCGCGGCGTTGAAGGCGCGCAGCGCCCCCTCCAGGTCCTTCACGTCGTCCCGCAGCACCTCGCCGAGCGCCAGGTACGTGCGCTTCATCCGCGCCGCATCTGCGCGCACCGCCGGCTGAACGAGCAGCCGCTCCAGCACCTCCACCGCGCGCGCCCCCTGGCGGGTGGCCCGGAAGAGCGAGAGCAGGGACTCGAGCAGCGGGAGATCGTCCGGGTGGATCTTCGACGCGCCGGAGAGCGCGTCGATGGCAAGGAATGGATCCTTCAGCTGCTCGCGGGCGAGCGTGCCGAGGCGCACGAGGACGTCGAAGCGGGCGTCTCCCTCCACCACGCGGGCCAGCGCTTGCAGCGCCTCCGCGGCGCGGTCCGCGCGCCCGGCCGCCTCGTGCAGCCCCGCCAGCGCGCGCAGGGACGGCTCGTGGCCGGGATCCAGCGCGAGCGCCTTCTCGTAGTGATTGAGGGCCCGCTCCACCTGCTGCGCCTTGAGCAGCAGGTCCGCGATGGAGGCGTACAGCTCCACCACCTCCAGGTCGGTCAGTTCCTCGCGGTGGTGCAGGAGCATTCCCTGCAGCACCTTGAGCGCGTCCTCGTGCCGCCCGGCCCGCCCGAGCAGGCCGCCCAGGCTCTCCAGCACCGGCAGGTAGGTGCCGTCCAACTGCCACGCCTGCTCGTACGCGGACAGGGCCTTGTCCTGCTTGCCCAGCCTCTCCGCCGCGTAGCCCAGCCGGTAGTACTGCCGGGACAGCGCGCGCGCCGCCTCCTCGCCCTTCCCGGCAGCCGACGCGGCGCCCTGCCGCACCACCACGTCCAGCAGCGGCTCCGCCGCCGCCCAGTCCTCCTCAGCCACGCGCCGGTCTGCCAGCACCTGCGCCGCCTCCGCCGCGTCCGGCTGGATGCGCAGGGCCGCCTCGTACCAGGGCAGCGCCGCCGCCTCGTCCTGCTTCTTCTCCCGGAGGAACCGCGCCACCTCCAGCATGGCGGCCGCGCGCGCCGCGGGGTCCTCGGTGTGGTTGGCCTCGCGCACCAGCGCCTGTTCGTACCCGGCCAGGTCCCCGGACGCCTCGTGCAATTGCTTGAGCGCGCGGATGGACGGGAGGTAGCCCGGGTCCTTCCCCAGCGCCGCCTCGTAGGCGAGCACCGCGCCCACCCGGTCCTGCAACATCTCCTGGTGGATGCGCCCCACGCGGTGGTGGATCTCCACCGCCTCGGCGAGCAGGGCCACCCCGGCCTCGCGCCGCATCATGTCCAGCGCGTCCCCCCAGTTGCCGGTCCGCTCGTAGAGCGAGCCCAGCGCCCCCAGCGCCGGGCGGCAGTGGGCGTCTGCTGCCAGCGCCGCGGCGTAGGCGTCCGCGGCCCGGTCCGGGTGGCGCAGCTGCTCGCGGCACACCTCGCCCAGCTCGCAGTACAGCGCCGCCTTCTCCGCCGGCGCGGTGGCCGCCTGCGCGTGGCGCTGGAGCACCGCCGCGAGCGACTCGAACTGTCCCGCCTGCCGCCGCATCCGGGACAGGGCCTTCAGCGCCGGGACGTTGCCCGGCTCCAGCTCCAGCACCCGTTCCAGCGTGGCGTCTGCCGCCACCGGGTTCTCCAGGCGGGCCTCGTGCAGCTCTGCGCACTTGAACAGCAGCCCCACCCGCGCCCGTTCGTCCTGGGCCATGGCCGCCTGCCGCTCGTACAGCTCCAGCAGCTCCGCCGGCCGGTCCATGCGCAGGAGCAGCCGCTCCAGCGCCGCCAGCGCGTCCCGGCTCACCGGCTCCAGGTCCAGCGCCTTTCGGTAGGCGGCGAGCGCCGCCCCGTCGTCCTGCAGCTCGCGCTCCTGAAGCTGGGCCAGCTGCAGCTGCAGCGCCCCCTGCTCGGCCGGCGCTCCGCAGAGATCCCGCGCCCGCTCCAGCAGCACCGCCACCTCCGCCAGGCGCCCCAGGCGCCGGTAGAGGCCCGTCAGCAGGTCCAGCGTGGGGCGGTCTGCCTCCAGCCCGAGCGCCCGCTGCAGCGCCCCCACCGCCTCGTCCGGGGAGGAGAGCTGCTGCTCGTACACCGCCGCCAGGTGGCGCAGCAGGTCCTTGCGCGCGTCCAGCGAGGGGGCCGTGGAGACCTTCTGCTCGAGCACCTGCGCCAGCTCCCGCACGCGGCCGCGCCGCCGGAACAGTTCCGCAAGCTCGTCCAACACCTCCGAGTTGGCCGGGTCGAAGTCCAGCACCTGCCGAAGCGCGGCCTCGGCCGCCGCCGCGTCGTTCAGCTTCTGGTCCTGCACGCGGGCGAGCACCCGGTACAGCCGCTCCACCAGCGGCCCGCGCGGCAGCGACTCGGCCAGCGCCTCGTACACCGCGGCCAGCTCGTCGTGGCTGCGCGTCTCGTCCGCCAGGCGCTCCACCTCAGCGCGCACCTCGGCGTCCTCGGGGCGCAGCTGCAGCGCGCGCATCATGCTCATGAAGGAGAGCTGCTTCTGGCCCAGCTTCTGCTCCTGCACCCGCGCCATCTGCTGCAGGCTGGCCACCTTCTCCTCTTCCGTGACGAGGTGGGTGAGGAAGCCGTCCTTCACCTGCGTCCAGGCGCGCCAGTCCCCCAGCTGCTCGAACAGGGCGCAGGCCTGCTCGTAGGCGGCCCGGTTGGCCGGGTCGAGCTCCAGCACCCGGTGGTACACGGCCCCCGCGTGCTCCGGCTTGCCGATGTCGTCCCGCCACAGGGCCACCACGTCGAACAGGGTGCGGACCGCCTGCCCAGTGTCACCGGCCGCGAGCTCCGCCTCGCTCCGCAGCGTCAACGTGCGCACCGCGTCTGCCAGCGCCTTCAGCTTGCGGAAGACCGCGATCACCCGGTCCAGGTCCGCAGGCACGTGCGGCTCCACCTCCAGCGCACGCCGCCCGGACTCCAGCGCCTCCTCGCGCCGGCCGGCCACGGCCAGCACTTCGGCCAGTCGGATGCGCAGCGCCTTCACCCCCGCCGGGGTCTCCTCCAGGGGCAGGAGCTTGCGCAGGGTGGAGGACAGGTCGTCGTTCCATCCCAGTTCCGCGTAGAGCCCGGCGAGCGCCTCCAGCGCGGGGCGGTGGCGCGGCTCGCGCTCCAGGGCCGCCTTGAAGGCGGCCACCGCCTCCTCCTTCTCCCCCGTGAGCTGCCAGAGCACACGGCCCAGCCGCTCGTTGAGGCGGAGCAGTTCCCGCGGATCCAGCGTCTGCGTGATGCGGGTGCGGAGCAGCCCCTTCAGCTCCGGGTGGCGGCCGGACTTCTCGTAGATGGTCTCCAGCGCGGCGAAGGCCTGCTCGTTGCGCGGGTTCTTCCGCAGGAGGTCCAGGTAGATCTCCACGGACCGGTCCACGTCCGAGAGCGAGTCCGCGGACACCTCCGCCATCCGGGCCAGCACGCGGTCCTTCTCCACCCCGGTGACGATCCCCTCCTGCAGCTTCAGGACCTCGTACAGCTTCTTGGTGGCGCCGGCCTGCGCGTAGATGGACTCGAGCAGTCGCGCCGAGGCCAGGTGGCGCCCGTCCAGCTGGAGGATCTCCTCGTAGGCCGCGGCGGCCCGGTCCGGGCTGCCCAGCACCCCCTCCGCCAGCTGCCCCAGGCGGAACAGCAGCCCCACCTTCTCCTGCCGGTCTGCCGTGCCTTCGGCGAGCGACTCGAGCACCGAGGCCAGCTCCGCCGGGCGGTCCAGCTTGTTGTAGAGCCGGTCCAGCACCGGCAGCGCGCGGCTGGCGGCGCGGGGATCCAGCGTGCGCGCCTTCTCCAACCACTGCACCGCCCGGGCCGGCTCGTCCAGCCGCTGGTCCAGCAGCTGCCCCAGCTTCACGCACACCTCGGCCGCCTCGGTGGACTCCGCCACGCGCGGCAGCTCCTGCTCGTACGCCTCCACCAGTTCGTCCCAGGCCTTGGCCGCGTCCGCCAGCCCCTCCAGCCGGCGGCGGAGAGCCGGATCATTGGGGTCCTCCTTGAACGCGCGGTACAGCGCCAGGAAGGCGAGCTCCGGCTCGTCCTGGAGATCCCGCAGCCGGGCCAGCTCCTGCAGAAGCCCCTTGCGCTCCTGCGCGGTGTCCGCCACCGCGGCGCGCGCGTCCAGCACCGCGGCGAGCTTCCCGTGCTCGCCCCGGCGCCGCAGCCCGGTGAGCAGCAGTTCCACAGCCTCGCGGTTGTGGGGCTCCTTCTGGCAGAGCACCTCCAGCCGCTGCAGCGCAGCGGCATGGTCCGGATCGGCCGCCAGGACCTCCGCGTACAGCTGCAGCGCCCCGGCGCGGTCCAGCAGCTTCGACTCGCGCACGGACGCCAGGCGGTAGCGCAGCTCCGCGAGCAACTCCGGCTCCGCGGCGGGCACGTGGGCCAGCAGCTGGATGCGGCGTGCGAGCACGTCTGCCAGCTCCGGCCAGCGCTCGAGCCGCAGCGAGAGGCCGTCCATCCGCTCCAGCGTGGTGGGGGCGTCCGGGTGCAGCTCCAGCACCCGGCGGAAGGTGGCGAGCGCCCCGGGGGCGTCCCGCAGCTCCTCCTCCTGCAGCACGGCCATCTGGAACAGCAGCGTGGCGCGGTCATCCGGCGCCTCGGCCCGGGCCAGCTGCCGCTTGAGCACCTCCATCAACTCCGCAGCCCGTCCACCCTGTGCGTACAGCTTGGTGACCGCCCCGAGCGCCTCGGAGTCCAGCGGCGCCAGCTCCAACACCCGGGCAAAGCCCTTGAGCGCCTCCTCCGGGTTGCCCAGCTTCAGCTGCAGCCGCCCCAGGGCGCGTTGGGTGGCCACGCGCGCGGCGTCCGCGCTCACCCGCGAGAGCAGCTCCCCGAGCAGCTGCGCAAGCTCCTCCTCCGCCCCGGCCGCCCCTGCCGTGCGGGTGCAGAGCTCCAGCGCCCGGGAGTCCTCGGGCTGCTCGCGCAGCGCGCGCATGGCGGCGAGGAGCGCGGACTCCGGGTTCTCCAGCGCGCCGGCGAACAGCTCCGCCACGCGGCACAGCAGCGCCGCGCGCTCGGCCGGCGTGGACGCGGTGGCCGCGCGGGACTCCAGCACCTGCACCAGCTTCAGGTGGTCCCCGCCCGTCTGGAAGATGGGCTCCAGCGCTGCCGCCGCCTCGCCGCGCAAGGGGCTGTCGGACCGGGCCAGCTCCTCCAGCGCCCCCACCGCGGACGGGTGGTTGGGCCGGGCGCGCAGCACCTGGTCGTACAGCTGCAGCGCTCCGCGCGCGTCCCCGAGCCGCCCCGCCTTGAGCCGCCCCAGCCGCACGCGCAGTTCCAGCGCTTCCTCCTTCTGGCCGCGCCCGTCCAGCAGCTCCACCTCGCGCTGAAGCAGGTCTGCCGCCTCCGCGTGGCGGTCCAACTCCACCAAGGCGCGGGAGAGCGCCTTGAGCGCCGTGGGCTCCTCAAGGGAGACGGCCAGGATGGCCTCGTAGCAACGGGCCGCGAGCGGCTTGTCCGCCAGCGTCTCTTCGGCGAGCGCCCCCAGTTCGTACAGCAGCGTCACCTTCTCCCGCACCGCGGTGGCGCGCTGGGCCTGCCGCCACAGCACGTCCCCCAGCCCGCGCACGTCGTGGGTGCGGCGGTACAGCTGCGCAAGGGCGTCCAAAGCCGAGCCGTCTGCCGGCTCCAAGCGGGCCACCTCCGCCCAGGCCTTGATGGCGGCCGCCGGGTGGTCCAGCCGCTCGGCGTACAGCGCCCCGAGCCGCCGCCACAGCTCCAGCACCGCCCCCTGCGCGAGCCCCCCGCGCTCCAGCGCGTCCTCGTACGCCGCGGCCAGCTCCTCGTAGCCGTTGACCGCGGCGGCGAGCCGCTCCAGCTCGGCGCGCGCGGCGGGATCCCCCGACTTCGCGCCGAACACGCGCAACTGCGCCGCGAAGGCCTGCCCCATCTGCCCCAGCCCGGAGCGCAGGCCAGCCACCTGCTCGAGCAGTGCCGGCTGCGCCTCGCGGGGCGCGTCCTGCAGCCGCAGCTCCAGCAACTCCACGCGCTTCTGGTCGTCCCTGCGCGCCGCGTACGCGGGCTCGAGCAGCCGGGCCGCTTCCGCGCGCGCGGTGGTCTCCTGCAGCAGCAGTTCCAGGCCG
>VGRA01000030.1 GCA_016875515.1 Deltaproteobacteria bacterium
TCCGGCCCGGAGATCCCGGAGCAGCGGCACGTCCGCCTCGCAGAACGGCAGGTCCGCCATCTCCTCCGGCGTGGCGAACCGCAGCGCGTGGCACTCCAGCGGCTGCGGCTCGCCGGACTGGATCCGCGCCCCGTACAGCGCCAGCGTCACCACCAGGTCCGCGTAGGCGTGCCGCGTCACGTGGCACAGCCCGCCCACGCGCAGTTCCACCGCCAGCTCCTCGCGGCACTCGCGAACGAGCGCCTCCGCGTCCGACTCGCCCGCTTCCACCTTGCCGCCGGGGAACTCCCACAGGAGCCCCCGCGCCTTGTGGGGGGGCCGCTGCTGCACGAGGTAGCGCATGGGCTCACCCCCGTCTGCAATCAGCGCCGCCACCACCCGCACCTCGCGCGGCCCGGCCACCGCTTCAGCCCTCCCGCTGGCCCGGCAGCGCCAGCGCGTACAGGTGCCCCAGGTTGGACAGCACGTACAGCCGGTCCCGGAACCAGGCCGGCGTGGCCGTCACGCCGCGCCCGGGGTTCCAGCTCTGGCGGATGCGCCCGGACAGCGGGTCCACGAAGAGCAGCGCCCGCTCGGTGGGGACCAGCAAGAGCCCCTTCACCTGCGCCGGGGCGTGGGCCAGCCGCCCTTTCAGCTCCAGCGTCCACGCCAGCTGGCCGCCCTCCACCTTGAGCGCCGTGACGCGGCCGTCACCTGCGCAGAAGAGCAGCCCCCCGCGCTGCACCAGCGAGGTGACACCCGGCGTGGTGGTGCTCCAGACCGTCTCCCCCGTGGCGAGGTCCAGGCCGAAGACGCCGTCCCGATAGGAGGCCGCGTAGACGCGGTTGCGCGCGGCATCCACCACCGGCGCCGTGTCCACGTCCACGAACTGCGCCCCCTCCACGCCCAGGCGCCGCTCCCAGCAGGGCGTCCCGTCCATGAGGTCCAGCGCCACGAGCGTCCCGTCCGCGAACCCCACGTAGGCACGGCCCCCCTCCACCACCGGGCGCGAGGCGCCGCGGATGGTGAAGCCCGCGGGCGTGTCCCTCCGGTACTGCCACAACCAGCGCCCGTCCTCCGCGTCCAGCGCCACCACCGTGTCCGCCTGCGTGGCCACCAGCAGCAGCTTGCCGGCGAGCACCGGCGTGGTGGCCAGGTCCTCGTTGGCGTCGTATTTCCAGAGCAGCTCACCGCCCGGCCCCGCCGGGTGATCATTGAGCGCGTAGACCGTGCCGTCCCCGCCGCTCACGTAGATGCGCCCCGCGGCGATCAGCGGCGCGGTGCTGAACGGCAGCGCCGTCTTGTAGGTCCACTCCACCTGCCCCGCTGCGCTCACCGCCTGCACGCGGCCATCCCGCGTCAGGGCGATGATCCGCCCGGAGCCCGGGTCCACCGCCGGCCCGGCCGCCTCGCGCGGCGCGTACTCCAGCAGCGGCACGTCCGGCACCAGCGGTACCGTCCAATCCACCTCGAGGAGGCGGACCGGCGCGGACTCCTCGGCCCCGGCGAAGGTGGGATCCCCGTACACGGGCACCGCGGCGCAGCCCGAGAGCGCCGCCGCGGCGAGCAGCGGGAGGGCCCGCCGCATCAGGTCCCCGCGTCTGCGGCGCCGGCCACTACCGGCGGCGTCACGCCCTGGGCAATCAACGCACTGACCCGGTCCTGCGCCATGCGCGCCGCGGCCGTCTTGGGGAACTTCGCGGCCACCTCGGCAAAGCCCCTCGCCGCCTCGTCCTTCTTGCCCTGCGCGAGCAGGATGCGGGCCTGGTGGTACGGGCCCATCCCCTCGAGGAAGGGCGTGGCGTTCTCCTTGCCCAGCTGCGCGAACGCCTCGAGCGCCTTGTCCAGCTGTCCCTGGCCCTCGAAGGCGTACCCCTTGCCCTCGAGCGCCGCGGCACGCAGCGGGTCCTCGGAGCGGGCGTGCTTCAGAAAGGCGTGGAAGCCCTCGAGCGCCTCGGCGTACATGCCCAGCCGCAACTGCGTCTGCGCCAGCGGCAGCCCGGCAGCCATGGCGGCGTGCGTCCCGTCGGACCCCTTGCGGAACGCGTCCAGCGAGGCGACCACCGACTGGTCCTTCTCCGCCTGGCTCTTGAAGGGGGCGTCCTTCTCGTTCCCCGTGGCCCCCGCGGCGGCAAACCCGGTCTCGTCCACGCCACGCTGCATCGGGCGCAGCGCCTCGCCCAGCTGGCGGGCCGCCTTGTCCTCGGACCGGTCGTTCACCCAGTTCACGAGCCCAACGCCCAGCCCGAGCACCAGGGCACCCGCCACGCCCATGACCACGGTCTTCTCGTGCTTCTGGATCCAGCTCTGCGCCTCGGTGCCTGCCGCCTGGAAGGCATCCGGCGCCTTGAGCTCCTTCTTGTCCAGCTTCTGGGTGTCCGACACGGATACAACTCCTGGATGGTGTGCAAAGGGGGCGCACCATAGGGATCCGCCCCCCGTCTTTCAAGTGTGCAGCGGTAGCTCAGGACTTCAGCTTCCGCCCCTGCTTCCGTCCCACCATGGTCCCCAGCCGGGCCGAGCGCTTGCTCTTCCCCGGCCGCTCGCGGAACAGCAGCCGCAGCGGCACCTTCAGGTCGAACGTCTCGCGCAGCTGGTTGACGAGGTAACGCTTGTACCGGTCCGGCACCCCCTCCGGCCGGTTGCAGGTGAAGACGAAGGTGGGCGGGGCCGCCGCCACCTGCGTGGCGTAGTACAGCTTCAGCGGCTTGCCGGCGTGCCACGGCATGGGGTGGTGCTCGGTGACGTGCTTGAGCAGCCGGTTCATCAACGGCGTGGGCGCCCGGAACTGCCACTGGCCGAACACCTGGAGTGCAAGCTCCAGCACCTTCTCCACCTTGGTCCCGTCAATGGCGGAGGTGAACACCACCGGCACGTAGGAGATGAACTTGAGCGAGTCCTTCAGCTGCTCGCGAAACGTGGCGCTGGAGGCCTTCCCCGCCACCTGGTCCCACTTGTTCACCACCACCACCATGGCCCGGCCCTTCTCCTCGGCCAGCCCGGCAATGCGCGCGTCCTGCTCCACCGCGGGCTCGGTGGCGTCCAGCACCACCACCACCACGTCTGCCCGCTCCACCGTCCGCAGCGAGCCCACCACCGCGAACTGCTCCACCGTCTGGGAAATGGAGGCCTTGCGCCGGATGCCGGCGGTGTCCGTGAGGATGATCTTCCTTCCCTGGAACTCCAGCTCGCTGTCCACCGGGTCCACGGTGGTGCCGGCCAGCTCGCTCGCCACCATGCGCTCTTCGTTCAGCAGCGCATTGACGAGCGTGCTCTTCCCCACGTTGGGCCGTCCCACAATGGCCACCCGCACCGGCCGGCTGTCCGCATCCTCCTCGAACGCAGGCTTCTCCTCGCCCCCGGTGGCAGGTGGAAGCGCCGCCACCACCGCCTCCTTCAGGTCGTCCGCCCCGCGCCCGCGCTCGGCCGAGACGTAGTACAGCGCGTCCCCCAGCCCCAGCCGGTAGAGCTCCGAGCCGGCCCCCTCGTCCTCCAGGCGGGCGGTGTCGGCCTTGTTGGCCACCAGCAGCACGGGCTTGCCCGCCTTGCGCAGCTCCGCCGCAATGGCCTCGTCACCGGAGGTGATGCCTGCGCGCACGTCCGCCACGAAGAGGACGACGTCGCACTCCTGCACGGCGAAGAGCGCCTGCTGCCGGACCTTCTTCAGCAGCGCGTCCTTCTCCCCCGGGACGAAGCCGCCGGTATCGATCAGCGTGAATCGCCGGTCCAGCCACTCGACGTCCCCATACAGGCGGTCACGCGTGACGCCTGGCCGGTCCTCCACGATGGCCGTGCGGCGCCCCACAAGCCGGTTGAAGAGCGTGGACTTGCCCACGTTGGGCCGCCCCACGATGGCAACGAGCGCACCCATTATTCGTACCCCATCTCCCGGAGCGCCTCCGGGCGCTCGCTCCAGCGCTCTTCCACGCGCACACGCAGGTCCAGGAACACGTGCGTCCCCAGCAGCCGCTCGATCCGCTTGCGGGACTCGGTCCCGATCCGCTTGAGCATCTGCCCGCCCTTGCCGATCAGGATGGCCTTCTGCGAGTCCCGCTCCACGAAGATGGAGGCGGCAATCCGCACCAGCCCGGCCAATCCGCGGCTGGGCTTCGTCCCCGGGCGTGGCTCGCGCTCGGACTCGTCGAACACGTCCACCCGCACCGCGGTGGAGTACGGGATCTCCTGCCGGCAGTGGCGCAGCACCTGCTCGCGCACGTACTCCGCCACCAGTACCCGCTCCGCCTGGTCCGTCAGCATGTCCTCGGGGAACAGCAGCTCCCCCTCCGGGCAGTGCGACAGCACCGTCTCGAACAGCAGGTCCACCCCGTCCTTCTTCAGCGCGGAGATGGGCAGCACCTCCGCGAACGGGAACTGCTTCGCGTACAGATCAATGAGCGGCAGCAGCTGCCCCTTCTTGACCTCGTCCACCTTGTTGATGACGAGCAGCGTGGGCTTCCCCGCCGACTTCAGCCGCTCGAGGATGAAGCGGTTGCCCTCCCCCACCTGCGGGGTGAGCCCCTGCCCCTCGGTGGCCTCCACCACGAAGAGGGCAATGTCCACCTCGTCCAGGGCCTGCAGCGCCACGTCCACCATGTACTTGTTGAGCTGCCCGCGGGCCTGGTGGACACCCGGGGTGTCAATGAAGGCCACCTGCCCGGCCGGGCGCGTCACCACCCCCAGCGCGCGGTTGCGGGTGGTCTGCGGCTTGGGGCTGGTGATGGCCAAGCGCTCGCCCGTCAGGGCGTTGAGCAGCGTGCTCTTGCCCACGTTGGGGCGGCCAATGAGCACGGCAAAGCCGGATCGGGTGCGGGGGGAGGATGGCACGGCGGAGGTGATCCAGGGCGGCACGGAGCGGCCCGCCCAGCAGGTGCTACGCGGGGGATGAAGGGCCTCCCTCGGGGGCCTCCCGGCACTAGGCCGAGGTGGAGATGGTCAGCTTGTTGATCTTCACGTCCTTCACCGGACGATCCTGTGGCCCCTTGGGGATGTCGTTGGCCACCCTGGCCACCACCTCGTAGCCCTTGATGACCTCGCCGAAGATGGTGTGCCGGTTGTTCAGCCAGTCGGTCTTCGCCACGGTGACGAAGAACTGGCTGCCGTTGGAGTTCGGCCCGGAGTTGGCCATGGCCAGCAGCCCCACCTTGTCGAACTTCCGGCCGCTCTGGAACTCGTCCTCGAACTTGTAGCCCGGGCCGCCAAACCCCTGACCGAGCGGATCGCCGCCCTGCACCATGAAGTTGCCAATGCAGCGGTGGAAGATCGTCCCGTCGTACAGCGGCTTGCCGTTCATCTCCTCGCCGGTGGCCGGGTGGCGCCAGGCCTTCTCGCCCGAGGCCAGCCCCACGAAGTTCTCCACCGTCTTCGGCGCGTCCTTGGCAAACAGCCGCACCACGAAGGAGCCCTCGGTGGTGTCAAAGGTAACGTACAGGTCGTTCCCGGCGCGGGCCTCGTCCATCACTCCCATGCTGTCAGCTCTCTTTCAGGTTGTTGGTGTATGACGATTACTTCTTGCCCTTGACCGGGGCCGCCTTCGCGGGCTCTGCCTTGGGGGACTTGTCGGAGACGGTGATGGTCTTGATCACCACGTCCGCGTTGGGCCGGTCCCGCGGGCCGCGCGGCACGTTGGAGATGGCCACGGCCACCTCGTATCCGGAGATGACCTCGCCAAAGATGGTGTGGCGGTTGTTGAGGTAGGTGGGCGTGGAGGTGGTGATGAAGAACTGGCTGCCGTTGGTGTTCGGGCCCGCGTTCGCCATGGCCAGCAGCCCCACCTTGTCGAACTTCCGGCCGCTCTGGAACTCGTCCTGGAAGCGGTAGCCGGGGTCCCCCGTGCCCTGGCCCAGCGGATCACCGCCCTGGATCATGAAGTTGGGGATCACCCGGTGGAAGATGACGCCGCCGTACAGCGGCTTGCCGGTCACCTTCTGCTGGGTGCGGGGATCCGTCCACTCCTTCTCCCCGGTGGCCAGCCCCACGAAGTTCTCCACCGTGATGGGCGCGTCCCTGGCGAACAACCGGACGACGATGTCCCCCTGGTTCGTCCTCAGGGTGGCGTAGAGGTCCTTCCCCTCGCGCGCCATCTTCATGAACTTCGGCGCGGGGGCCGCGGCAACGGCGGACAGGGACAGGAGCAGGGCGGCGAGGCCGCAAACACGGGTCAGCATGGTCGAGAGGTCCTCCGGGACGGCGGGAGCGCGCACCATCTGCCACACCTGCGCGGCGGGTCAAGCGGAGGGTGGCTGCTCCAGCATCCCGAGCGTCACCAGGGCGGCGGCCTGCTCCGCATCCTTCTTGGAGCGTCCCACCCCGCGCCCGTACACCTGGTCGCCGATCCGCACCTCCACCTCGAACTGCTTGCCGTGGTCCGGCCCCGTCTCCGCCACCACCTCGTAGCGGGGCGACAGCTTCATCCGCCCATGCGTGAGCTGCTGCAGGCGCGTCTTGTGGTCCAGGGACCGGTTGACCAGCCCGTCGAACGCGGGACCGAGATGCCGGTCCACCACCCCCAGCACCGCGGGAAGCCCACCGGACAGGTACACCGCCGCCACCACCGCCTCGAACGCATCCGCGAGCAGGTCCACGACCGTGCCCTCGTCCTTGTCCAGCCGGCGCCGCTCCCCGCGGCCCAGGAACATGAGTTGCCCCAGGCCCAGCCGCCGCGCCGCGTCCGCGAAGGACCCGGTCCCCACCACGAGGGAGCGCATCCGGGACAGCTCCCCCTCCCGCGCCTCCGGGAACCGCTCGTTCAGCCGGTGGGTGACCGCCAGCTGAAGCGCCGCGTCCCCGATGAACTCCAGCCGCTCGTTGTGATCCTGCCGCTCGCCGGGGTGCTCGTTGAGGAAGCTCTTGTGGGTGAGCGCGGTGAGCGCCGCCTCCCGGTCCGGCAGCAGGCAACCGAGCCGCTCCTCCAGCAGCCGCCAGCGCTCGTCCGGGGCGAGCGCCATGTCAGGAGGCATGGTCCAGCCGCGCGGCAATTTCCTCCGCGAGCGCGTACGGATCCTCCGCCCGCTGGGCAATGCGGCGCGAGACCTCGTCCAGCCGCCCCTGCTCCCGCGCGAGGGTCTCCAACGCGTTGCGCAGCAGCCGTTCGCGCAGGAGCGACACGAACTGCATCCCCGCCCGGGCCTCCTCCTTCTTGAGCCGCTGCCCGGTGGCGTCCAGCCACAAGTGGTGCTGCTCCACGGCGCCCAGCAACTCCGGGATGCCCTGGTCCCTCGCCGCCACCACCTTGAGAATAGGCGGCTCCCACTCTTCCGGCTGGGCAGGGGGGGCGGCGGGCGCCGGCGGGCCGTGGTTCAACATGCGGTGGGCCGCGTCGTGGTCCGCCACCGCGCGTACCGCGTGGCGCAGCTCCAGCATCTGACGCAGTTCCCGCACCGTCCGGTCTGCGCCGTCCAGGTCCGCCTTGTTGACGGCGAAGAGGTCCGCCACCTCCAGGATGCCGGCCTTGATGGCCTGGATGTCGTCCCCCATGCCGGGGACCACCACCACGATCGTGGTGTGGGCCATCTGGGCAATGTCGATCTCGTCCTGCCCCACCCCCACCGTCTCCACGATGATGACGTCCTGCCCCATGGCGTCCATCACGCGGATGCAGTCCCCCGTGGCGCGGGACAGCCCGCCCAGGTTGCCGCGGGTGGCCAGGCTTCGGATGAACACACCTGGATCCGTGGCGTGCTCCTGCATGCGGATGCGGTCCCCGAGGATGGCCCCGCCCGTGAACGGGCTGGTGGGATCCACGGCGATCACCCCCACCTTCTTCCCCTCCTTCCGGTACCCGGCGATCAGCCGGTTGGTCAGCGTGGACTTTCCCGCCCCGGGCGAGCCGGTGATCCCCACCACCCACGCCTTCCCCGTTCGGGGAAACAGCGCCTGCAGCTCCGCCGTGGCAGCGGCGTCCCCGTCGTCAATGTTGCGCATGAGCCGCGAGGCGGCACGGACATCCCCGGCGAGGACCCGCGCGGACAAGCTGCCTGCGCCCGGCGCGCTCACGGAAAAGCCACGGGTGTTCACCGGCGGTAGATCTCCCGGGCGATCACGGTGCGCTGGATCTCGGACGTCCCCTCGCCGATCTCGCAGAGCTTCGCGTCCCGCAGGTACCGCTCCACCGGGAACTCGTTGGTGTAGCCGTAGCCTCCGTGGAACTGCACCGCCTTGTTGCACGCCCGCGTGGCCGCTTCCGAGGCGAACAGCTTGGCCATGGAGGCCTCCACCGTGTACGGCTTGCCCGCGTCCGCCAGCCGGGCCGAGCGCCACACCAGCAGCCGCGCCGCGTCCAACTCCGTCTTCATGTCCGCCATCATCCAGCGCAGCGCCTGGAAGTCCCCAATGGGCTGGCCGAACGCGGTCCGCTCGCGCGAGTACCTGACCGACTCCTCCAGGGCCCCGCGCCCCAGCCCCACCGCCAGGGCGCCAATGGTGATGCGCCCCTTGTCGAGGATCTTCATGGTGTCGATGAAGCCGGAGTCCACCTCGCCAATCCGGTGATCGTCCGCGACCTCCAAGTTCTCCATCACCAACTCCGCGGTGTCCGAGGAGCGCATCCCCAGCTTCCCGTGGATGGCCCGCTGGGAGAAGCCGGGCATCCCGCGCGTCAGGCAGAAGGCGGTGATCCCCTTCTGCTTCTTCTCCTTCGTGGTGACCGCCAGCACCACGAACACGTCACCCACGGAGCCCTGGGTGATGAACATCTTGGCGCCGTTGAGCACCCACCTGTCCCCCTTGCGCACGGCGGTGGTCTTCATCCCCGCCGCGTCCGAGCCGCTCCCCGGCTCGGTCAGCCCCCACGCCCCCAGGTACTCGCCCGAGGCAAGCTTCGGCAGGAAGCGGTCCTTCAGGTGCTTCGGTCCGAAGACGCGCAGGTGGGACGTGCCCAGCCCGTTGTGGGAGGCCACAGTCAGCGCAAGCGAGCCGTCGTACCGGGCAATCTCCTCCACCACCACCGCCACCGCGAGCGTGTCCAGCCCCGCGCCGCCGAACTCCTCGGGGATCTGCATCCCCATGATGCCCAGCTCGCCCAGCTGCCGGACCACCTCCCGGGGGAAGGTGCCGGAACGGTCCCACTCGCGGGCGTGGGGCTTGACGTTCTTCTCGCAGAAGTCGCGGACCATCTTCTGCAGGGCCTGGTGGCTCTCCGGTAGTTCAAAGTCCATGGTGCGCGGCAGTTCTTAATCCAGCCTCGGGGTGGGGACCACGGCCAACCGGCTCAAACCGGCAACACGCCGTGCTTCTTCTCTGAACGGGGCGAGTAGCGAGACGTGTAGAAGCCCAGCCGCCGGACCAGCTCGTCCCGGAGCGACTCGCCGGGCACCACCTCGTCCACCACCAGCTCGGCCGCCAGCTTGTAGATGTCCACGTCCTGCCGGTACTCGTCCCGCAGCTGCTGCACGTACGCGGGGCGCTCCGCGTCCGGCTTCTCCTGGATCTTGTTGAAGTAGACCGCGTTGACCGCCGCCTCCGGCCCCATCACCGCGATCATGGCCTGCGGCAGCGCCAGCGTGCAGTCCGGCGCAAAGCCCGGGCCGCTCATGGCGTACAGCCCCGCCCCGTACGCCTTGCGCACCACCACGGAGATCCGCGGCACGGAGGCCTCTGACACCGCGGAGATCATCTTTGCCCCGGACCGGATGATGCCCGCCCGCTCCACCTTGGTGCCGATCATGAACCCCGGCACGTCCGCCAGGTACAGCAGCGGGATGTTGAACGCGTCGCACAGCCAGATGAACCGGGCTGCCTTGTCCGCCGAGTCCACGAACAGCACCCCGCCCTTGTACTTGGGCTGGTTGGCCACGATCCCCACCGTCCGCCCGTCCATGCGGGCCAGGCCGGTGATCAGCTCCTGCGCGAACAGCTTCTTGATCTCGAACCAGCTGCCCTCATCGATCAGCTCCGCGAGCAGGGCGTGCATGTCGAACGGCTTGTTCTGGTCCGCCGGGATGATCTCCTCGATCTTCTTCCCGCTCCGCTTCGGCGCCTTCGGCTCCGCGCGCGGCGGTTGCTCGCCGAAGTGGGAGGGCAGCAGCCGGAGGTACGCCTTGGCGTGATCAATGGCTTCGGCCTCCGTCTTGGCGAGCACGTCCCCGCATCCGGAGATGGAGCAGTGCATCTTCGCCCCGCCCATCTCCTCCAGCGTCACCTTCTCGCCAATGACCATCTCCGCCATGCGCGGCGAGCCCAGGTACATGGACGCGTTCCCGTCCACCATGATGACGATGTCGCAGAACGCCGGGATGTAGGCGCCACCCGCCGCCGAGGGGCCGAACAGCAGGCACACCTGCGGCACGTAACCGGACAGGTGCACCTCGTTGTAGAAGATGCGCCCCGCCCCGCGCCGGCCCGGGAACATCTCCACCTGGTCCGTGATCCGCGCCCCGGCCGAGTCCACCAGGTACAGGAGCGGGCAGCGGTTCTGCCGCGCCGTCTCCTGGATGCGGAGGATCTTCTCCACCGTCCGCGCCCCCCAGCTGCCCGCCTTCACCGTGGAGTCGTTGGCCATGATGGCCACGGGACGCCCGTCCACGCGCGCAAGCCCGGTGACCGCCCCGTCCGAGGGCAGCTCCGCCTCCAGGTTGTTGGCCAGCCGCCCCTCCTCCACGAAGGAGCCCTCGTCCACCAACAGGCGGATCCGCTCACGGGCGAACAGCTTCCCCGTCTCCGCGTTCTTCTGGTGATACCGGGGGGCGCCCCCCTTCTCCACCTGCGAGATCTTCTCCAGCAACCGGGCGTCGAAGGTCATGGGCGGTGTCCCTAGCACAGCCTGCCCGCCCGGTGGACGGGCAGCCACCAACCCCGCCATCGCCGCGGGCCCCCGGCCACACCACCTTCGGTCCGCACCCCACACAGCAGCGAAAGGAACGGGCAACGGCATGGACCACTCACGCAAGGCGGCGGCGCGGGTGTACCGGGATCTCTACGACGCGGGGGCGCGGCAGCCGCGCAGGGTCATCTCTGACTACGGCCTCGAGCGGGAGGCCATCCACCACCGCATGGGACTCCAGCCATACCGGCCGGCGCGCACCGCGCTCGGGGGGCTGTCGCTGTTCCTCGTGGGCAGCGCGGCGGGGGCGGCCATTGCATGGTGGCTCGCGCCGCAGCAGGTGAAGGGGCGGCTCCAGCAGTCGCGCGCCCGTGGCCTGGACTTCCTCGACCAGGCCCGCGGCGTGGCAGAGCAGGCCGTGGAGCGGCCGCTCTCCTGAGGCGACCTAACGTCCGGTGTACCGGGGCGGCCGCTTCTCCGCGAAGGCGGCCAGCCCCTCCTTGCGGTCCTCGGAGGCCAGCACGATCTCGTACTTCTGCAGTTCCAGCTTGAGCCCCGCGTCCAGCGGCAGGTCCAGCCCCTCGTCCACCGCGTGCTTGGCGGCGGCCACCGCCAGCGGCGCGTTCTGGGAGATGGCCTGTGCCAGCCCCAGCGCCGTCTCCAGGAGCCGCCCCTCCGGCGCGAGCCGGTTGACCACCCCCAGCGTCAACGCCTCCGCCGCTCCCACGCGCCGTCCCGTCAAGACCAGGTCCTTGGCGCGCCCCGGGCCAATGAGCCGGGACAGCCGCTGCGTCCCGCCGCCGCCGGGGATGATCCCCAGCGTGACCTCCGTCAGCCCAATCTCCGCCGCCGGCGCAGCCACGCGGAGATCGCACGCCAGCGCCAGCTCCGTCCCACCGCCCAGCGCAAGGCCGTTCAAGGCGGCAATGAAGACCGTGTCGGACGCTTCCAGGGCGCGGAGCGTCTGCCGCAGCCCGTCCAAGAAGGCGCGCACCTCCGGCTCCGTCATGCCGGTGCGCTCCTTGAGATCCGCGCCGGCGCAGAAGGCCTTGTCCCCGTCCCCGGTGATCACCACCACCCGCACGGCGCGGCCGGAAGAGACGCGGGCCACGTGCCCCTGCAGCTCCGCCAACATCGCCCGGCTGATGGCGTTGCGCCGCGAGGCGCCGTCAATGGTCCACACCTCGGCGGCCCCATGGGTCTCCACCTTGAACTGGCTCACGCCTTCCCTTCCTCTTCCTGGGCGCGCCGCAGCCGCTGCTGCGCCTTCTCCTTCTCGCCGAGCGCCGCCTGCAGGTACTTGCCGGACAGCCGACGGCCCATGAGTTCCTGCGCCAGCTCGCCGGCCTCCACCAGCTTGTCCAGGTCAATCCCGGTCTGGATGCCCAGCCCGTGCAGCATGAAGACCAGGTCCTCGGTGGCCAGGTTGCCCGCCGCGCCGGGTGCATAGGGGCAGCCGCCCAGGCCGCCAATGCTGGCGTCAAAGGTGGTCACGCCATACCCCAGCCCCACCAGCGCGTTGGCCAGCGCGGTGCCGCGGGTGTCGTGGAAGTGCAGCGCCGCCTTCTCCACGGGGATGGCGGCCAGTACCGCGTCGAGGATCCGCGCCGTCTGGCCCGGGTTGCCCACGCCGATAGTGTCCCCGAGCGACAGCTGGTACAGGCCGAAGTCCACCATCTGCCGGCAGATCTCCACCACTTGCTCC
>VGRA01000031.1 GCA_016875515.1 Deltaproteobacteria bacterium
CCTGCGGCGGGAGGAGCTGCTGCCGCTGTTGGACCGCTGGCTGGGGGAGCAGGGGCTGCCCCTCCACGGGCAGGGGCACGTGGAGCGGCTGGCCGCTGCGCACCGCGGCGGCCCGGGGCAGGCCGAGGTGGTGGCCCTGCGCGTGCCCCGCGAGGTGAAGCTGGTGCACGGGCTCGGCGGAGGGATGGCGGACGCGGCCCGCATGTTCCACGCGCATGGCCAGGCGGTGGCGCTGTCCCACCGGGCGCCCGCGCTGCCGGCCGAGCTCCGGCTGGCCGCAGACGGCGCGCTGCTGCACGGGGTGGGCGCCGCGTTCGAGCGGTGGCTCGCCGACGAGCGGTGGCTGCGGCGCTACGTGGGACTGTCCGCGCCCGCGGCCCGGGACGCGGCACGGGCCGCCGCCTTCTGGCAGCTGCTGGGGCTGCGGCGCGCGTGCGGCCGGCTGCTCTGGGCGGTGGGGCTGCACGCCAGCGCCTCGCTGGAGCACGCGGAGGACAGCTTCTCCGAGCAGCTGTCGCGGGCAAGCGGCGTGGCGGTGGAGCGCGGCGAGTGGCTGCGCGCGCTGCCCCGGGCGCATGCCGCGGGAGAGCCCCTCCGCGGGGCAGGCCTGGAAGCGGCCCTGCACGCCGTGCTGGTGCAGCGCTTCGGCGAAGACCAATTTCGAAACCCGGCCGCAGGGGCCGAGTGGCGCATGCTGCTGGCTGCGGCGCCGCGCGAGGGCGTGGAGGGGCTCCTCCGCCTGCTCGGCGCGGACGCGCAGCCGCTGCGAGGCGCCGGGGCGCGGCTCCTCGCAGTGCTCAACGCCTGAGGGGACGAACGCGTCCCCCCGGGGGACAGCTGCTACTTCTTCGCCTTCAGCGCGCGGACCAGCTTGTCCTTGGCCGGGCTCCGCGTCGGCGCGGCCTTCGCCATGGCCGGCTTCGGGCCGAACTGCCGCATCAGCTCCATCTCGATGACCAGCAGCTCGTCCGCCAGCGCCGCGTTGCTGCCGGCGGCTCGCGCCAGCGGGGCGACGGGGTCCACGCCCTGCCCGTGCCGCAGGCGCAAGAGCCTCTCCTCGTCCGGGGCGAAGGTGGGGGCGGCCTTCTTCAGGGCCACCTTCACCTGCTCCGCCGTCACCACCGCCGTGCTGTTCTTGCTCGCCATACCTGGTGCCTCACTTCCTCGTTGAACCGCTGAACACCTGCTCATGTCGGACTCGGCCCGTCCGCAAGCAGTGAGCAGTCTAGGAGGTGAAGTCACCGCGGCAAGTTTTCAGCCGGGGCCCCCGTTCAGCGGGCGTCGTCCGGGGGCTCCTCCACCCCGCCTCCGGCATCCGGCGTGCCGGCATCCGGCTTCACCCGCGGGATGCCGAAGCGGTCCATGGCCTCCGCAATGCCCACCGGCTTGTCCGCGTCCGGCAGCGCGTCCTCGGGGACCTTCAGTCCCGGGGGCTTCCCCACCCCGGTGACGATGGACTCCACCTTCAGCCGCAGCACGGCCGGGGTGGCCCTGGCCTCGTCCGCGCCCTGTCCGGGGGCGTTCAGCACCCCGTCCAGCCGGGCGCGCAGCACCACCGCCGTCACCGAATCCACCAGCACCTCGCCGGAGAGGGACTGTGGCTCGCGGCCGTTGAAGAAGGAGAGGCGCAGCGCGGTGTCCTCGTCCACGCCGCCGTCCCTGGTGGTGACGGGCGGGAGCAGCGCGGCCGGGCCCTTCCCTTCCCCCTTGCCCCCCAGCGAGACGGTGTACTTCCAGGCGGTGCGCCCCTCGTAGGTGGCGGTCCCCTCCGGCTTGAGCACCATGCGCCCGCCGAACAGCGCGTCCACCTCCGCGAGCACGCCGTGCAGGTCCTCCCGGGCGCGCTCCGCCATGCCGCGGTCCCGGAGTCTCTGGCGGTAGCGGCCGTAGCGGCTGCGCGCGTACACCTGGCCGCCCACGCGCAGCACGTCGAACCCCTGGTCGCGGCTGTTCTCCAGCGTGCCGTGGAAGTCCCCGGACAGGGCGCCGGCGGCGCTGCGCAGCGTGCGCGTCTCCGACAGCTTCACCGTGCCGTCCCCGTGGCTCCACTCGAAGGACACCTTCGCCGTGAAGGTGTGCGCCCCCAGCCGCTCCACCGCCTCGGCCCCGCCCATCCCCAGGATGCGCCGGGCCACGCGCGCGTCGTCTGCCACGTCCTCCGGCTTGAGCGTCTCGGAGGCAGCTGCCAGCACCTGGGGCGGGTCCTCCGGGGAGAAGATGCGGGCCTTGGCCGCGCGGTCCACCGGGTCCGCGCAGGAGAGCAGGCCGGCGAGGCAAAAGGCTGAGGACAGGACGCGGGACGCCATGGACGGCGCGGCAAGTTACGGGAGGTTGACACCCCCGGCAAGGCGGCCATTGCCCCGCCGGGCAGTGCTCGGGTAGGAGCCCGTCCCCCACCATGCAGGACCTCCGAGACAAGCTGCTGAAGGCCGGCCTCGTCACCCGCGAGCAGGCGGACCAGGCCACGCGCAAGGAGCCGCCCGCCGCCCCGCGCGCGCGCCCGGTCCAGGCCCCCGCCGAGCCGAGGGTGCCGAGGCTGCCCCCGCTGGCCCTGCCCGGGACGGCGGCCCACAGCCGGCTGCTCGCCCTGCAGCAGCAGGAGCTGGACGCGAAAATCCGCCAGGCGGTGAAGGCCGGCGAGGTGCCGCTCGAGCCCGGCGAGGTGACGTTCCACTTCGTCACCCGCAAGCAGAAGCTGCGGCGGCTGGAGCTCTCCGCCTCGCAGGCGAAGGCCCTGGAGGACGGGACGCTGGCGGTCGTGGAGCGGCCGGAGCCCGGCGGCATCGAACACGCGCTGGTGCCGGCCGCGGTGGCGGACCAGCTGGCGCTGGTGTCCAGCAAGGTGGTGCGGTTCTACAACCGCCCGGGCGCCCCCGTGGGCTTCGCCGAGGCGGCCCCCGCGGAGGGCTCCGGGGACGGCGGCGACGGGGGCTGAACCGGCAGGCGCACGGTCAAGGTGGCCCCCTCCCCCTGCCGGGACTGAACGGACACCTCGCCCCCCCAGCGCCCAGGCAATCCCCTGCACGATGTAGAGCCCCAGCCCGAGCCCGCCGTAGCTGCGCTCGGACACCGCGCGCTCGAAGCGGCCGAAGATGCGTCCCAGGTGCTCCGGCGCAATGCCGATGCCGTGGTCCTGCACCTCCAGCGTGGCCGTGCCCTGCTGGCGCCTCACGCGCAGCTCCACCGCCCCGGCGCCGTACTTGAGGGCATTGTCGAGCAGATTCACCACCACCTGCTCCAGCCGGCGCGCGTCCCAGTGGCCCACATACGCCTCGGCCTCATGGCGGAACTGCACCCCCGCCTGCTGGGCCTGGCCCTCCAGGCGCGCCGCCGCCTCGCGGACCAACTGCGCAAGGTCCACCGGCTCCAGCTGCATGCGCAGGCGCCCCGAGTCGATGCGGGAGACGTCCAGCAGGTCGTTCACCAGATCCGCCACCTTCCCCACCTGACGGAGCCCCATCCCCAGGTGCCGCCGCTCCCGCAGCGTGGCCTCGGTCTGCTCGCGGCCGGCCAGCTCCCGCATGAGCAGCTGAAGCTTCAGCTGCAGCGGCGTCAGGGGCGTCTTCAGCTCGTGGCTCGCCACCTGGAGGAATTCGTCCCGCAGCTTCACCGCTTCCCGCAGCGTGCGCTCCGAGCGCTTGATGTCCGTCATGTCCATCACCAGCGCCACGTAGCCGCGCACCTGGCCCTCCGCGTCCCGGTCCGGCACGCACAGGGTGGTGAGATCCCGCGCCTCGGGCCCCTCCCCCAGCCGGGCCACGGATCGCACCGCCTTGCCCTCGAACACCGGGGCCACCGCGGCCAGCGCCTCCTCGGCGGTATGGAAGCCGCCCAACCTGGCCGACCGGTTGGGATCCGCCGGGTTGCCGGCCACGTAGTCGGTGAAGGCCCGGTTCTGGAACAGCGCCCGGCAGTCCCGGTCCACGTACAGGACCATGGCCGGGAGCGCGTCGATGACCAGCCGCAGCTGCGCCTCGCTGCGCTCCCGCGCAGCAGCGCCTCGTAGGCGTGCAGGCGGCCCACGATGACGTCCGTGGCGAACTGGATGTCCCGCTCGAACCGGGCGCGGTCCCGCGAGGCGGTGGCGCGCTGCTGCAGCACGCCGGTGGCAAGGGTGAGCAGCAGGCCGCCTGCCAGCACGCCCCACGGCAGCCACCGGCCCGGCCTCCGCTGTCCCCTGCGCTGCGCCACCTCCACGGCCTCCCCGAGCGGGCCGCGGCGGCGGACGTCAGCCGCCGAACGCGTCCAGGCCCGTGATGGCCTTGCCCAGGATGAGGGTATGCACCTCGTGCGTGCCCTCGTAGGTGAAGACCGACTCGAGGTTCAGCATGTGACGGATGGCGGGGTACTCGTCCGTGATGCCGTTGGCGCCGAAGATGCTGCGCGCGGACCGGGCAATCTCCAGCGCCGCCTTCACGTTGTTCCGCTTCGCCAGGGACACTTGCTCCGGCGTCACCTTCCCCTCGTCCTTCAGACGGCCGAGGCGCAGGGACACCAGCTGTGCCTTCACGATCTCCTGCAGCATGTCCGCCAGCTTCTCCTGCGTGAGCTGGAACCCGGCAATGGGCTTGCCGAACATCTGGCGCGAGAGCGCGTACTCCCGCGCCCCCTCGAAGCAGGCAATGGCCGCCCCGGTGACGGCAAACGCAATGCCGGCGCGCGCGGAGTTGAGGCAGCTGAGCGGCCCGCGCAGCCCCTGCACCCCGGGCAGCAGGTTGGCCGCCGGCACGCGCACGTCCTGGAAGGAGAGTTCGGAGGTGAACGACGCGCGGAGCGAGAACTTCCCGTGGATGTCCTGCGCGGTGAAGCCCGGCATCCCCTTCTCCAGCAGGAAGCCGCGGATGCTCTTGCTGTCCCCGTCATCCACCTTCGCCCAGACGATGGCGACGTCCGCGATGGAGCCGTTCGTAATCCACGTCTTGCTGCCGTTGAGCACGTAGTGTTCCCCGTCCTTGCGCGCCCGGGTGCGCATGCCGCCCGGGTCGCTGCCGAAGTCCGGCTCGGTCAGCCCGAAACAGCCAATGGCGCGCCCCTTCGCCATCTCCGGCAGCCAGCGGCGCTTCTGCTTCTCCGAGCCGAACTGCCAGATGGGGTACATGCACAGCGACGTCTGCACCGAGGCGAAGCTGCGCAGCCCCGAGTCCCCGCGCTCCAGTTCCTGCAGAATGAGGCCGTAGGCCACGTTGTTCATCCCCGCGCAGCCGTACTCGGTGGGCAGCGGCGCCCCGAAGACGCCCATCTCCGCCAGCGTGGGCACCACCTCCATGGGGAACTTCCCGTCCCGGAACCAGCGCCCCACCTTCGGCAGGTAGTCGCGGTCGATGAAGCCGGCCACGAGATCACGCGCGGCGCGCTCCTCGGCGGTCAGCATGTCGTCGATTCGGTAGAGGTCCGTCACGGGCGAGCGGGACATGGGGTTCTCGGATGCTCCGGCTGGTTGTGGTGTGCCAGAGCGGGTTAGCCGGGGCGTGCGCCCTTCGTCAATCTGCTAGGGTCCGCCGCCGCTCATGGAATCCATCGCGGTCGTGACGGGGGCCTCGCGCGGCATCGGGCGCGCGGTGGCCGAGGCCTTCGCCGAGGCGGGACACGTCGTCTGGGCGCTCGCCCGCACGGAGGAGGCCCTGCAGTCACTCGCGGAGGCCCACCCGGGCCGGGTGAAGCCGCTCCTGTTGGACGCCTCCAACGCGAACTCGGTGGTGGCCGCCGCGAAGGCGGTGCTGCAGGGCGGCGCCCCGCGGGTGCTGGTCAACAACGCCGGCATCGCCCTGTCCGCGCCGCTGAAGCGCACCAGCACGGAGGACTACCGCCGCGTCATGGCGGTCAACGTGGAGGCCCCCTTCCTGCTCTGCAGGGAGCTCATGCCCGCCATGGCGGACGCGGGCTTCGGCCGCGTCATCAACGTGGCCAGCACCGCCGCGCTCAAGGGCTTCACCTACACCTCCGCCTACTGCGCATCCAAGCACGCGCTGCTGGGGCTCACCCGGGCGCTGGCGCTGGAGTACGCCCGCAAGCACGTGACGGTGAACGCCGTCTGCCCGGGCTGGACGGACACGGACATGCTGCAGCGGTCGGTGGACACCATCGTGGAGGCCACGGGCCGCACCGCGGAGCAGGCGCGCGCGCAGCTGGCCGGGATGAACGCCATGGGCACGCTCATCCGCCCGCGGGACGTGGCGGCCCTGTGCCTCTTCCTCGCCTCCGACGCCGCCTCGGCCGTCACCGGCGCCGCGTACACCATGGACGGAGGGGAGGCGGTATGAGCCTGCGCGTGCTGCTGCCGGAGGGCTGGACGAAGCCGAAGGGGTACGCCAACGGCGTGCTCGCGGAGGGGCGGATGGTCTTCACCGGCGGGCAGGTGGGGTGGGACCCCACCTCCGAGACGCCGCGCTTCCCGGCGGACTTCGCCGGCCAGTTCGAGCAGGCGCTCGCCAACGTCTGCGCCGTGCTGCGCGCGGGGGGCGCCGAGCCCTCGCACCTGGTGCGCCTCACCGTCTACGTCACCGACAAGCGCGAGTACCTCGCCTCGCTGAAAGAGGTGGGGGCCGCGTGGAAGCGCCACGTCGGCCGCCACTACCCGGCCATGGCGCTGGTGCAGGTGTCAGGCCTGGTCGAGGACGCGGCCAGGGTGGAGATGGAGGCCACCGCCGTCATTCCCACGTCCCCCGGAGGACAGCCATGAGCCCGCAGAGCTTCCGTTACGAGGCGAAGGACGCGGTCGGCGTCATCACCTTCACCCGCCCGGACGTCCTCAACGCGCTGACCTTCGAGGTGTACCACGAGCTGCGCGACCTCTTCTTCGAGCTGGAGCGGGACACCGCGGTGCGCGCCGTGGTCATCACCGGCGAGGGGCGCGGCTTCTGCTCGGGCGGGGACGTCAACGACATCATCGGACAGCTGTTCAGCCGGGACATGCCGGGGCTGGTGGAGTTCACCCGGATGACGTGCGACCTCATCAAGAACATCCGCGCGCTGCGCAAGCCGGTGGTGGCGGCGCTCAACGGCACGGCCGCGGGCGCCGGGGCCGTCATCGCGCTCGCGGCCGACCTGCGCGTGGCCTCCGACAAGGCGAAGATCGCCTTCCTCTTCGTGAAGGTGGGGCTGGCCGGCGCGGACATGGGCGCCGCCTACCTGCTGCCGAAGGTGGTGGGGCTGTCCCGCGCCACGGAGCTGCTCTACTTCGGGGACGCCATCGACGCGGCCACCGCGGAGCGGTACGGGCTGTTCAACAAGGTGGTGGCGCCGGAGGCGGTGCAGGACGAGGCGCTCGCCTGGGCCAGGCGCCTGGCCGCGGGCCCCACGTTTGCGCTCGGGATGACGAAGGAGTTGCTCAACGCCGAGCTGAACGCGGACCTCTACGGGGCGCTGGACAACGAGGCCCGCGCCCAGGCCGTGTGCATGCAGACGAAGGACTTCCGCGAGGCCTACGAGGCCTTCACGGAGAAGCGCCCCGCGCGCTTCACCGGACGCTGAGGGGAGAGGCACCATGGCCGTGGGACTTCTGACGGACGCGCACGAGCGGCTGCGGGCGGAGGTGCGGGAGCGCTTCCGGACGCTGGAGGCCCCCGCCCAATACGAGGGGGACGCCGCGGTGGCCGCCGCGGTGAAGGGGCTGGGGCTGTACGGCTACCTCGTGCCCGAAGTCTACGGCGGCGTGCACCCGGGCGTGGACGTGCGCTCGGTGTGCGTGCTGCGCGAGGAACTGGCCTACCGCAACGGCGCGGCGGACTCGCTCTTCGCGGTGCAGGGGCTGGGCAGCCACCCGGTGCTGCTCGGCGGAAGCGAGGCGCAGCGGCAGGCGCTCCTCCCAGCCGTGGCCCGCGGCGAGCTGCTGTTCGCCTTCGCGCTGACCGAGCCCGAGGCCGGCTCGGACGTGGCGGGGCTGTCCACCTCGGCCCGTCCGAACGGACATGGCGGCTACGTGTTGGACGGCCACAAGCGCTTCATCAGCAACGCGGGGGTGGCCACGCACTACACCGTCTTCGCCCGCACCGGCGAGGGCAGAGGCGGCATCAGCGCCTTCGTGGTGCCGGCAGACGCCCCCGGGCTGGAGGTGCGCGCGGGGATGGCGCTGCTCGGGGACCACCCCATTGGCGAGCTGTTCTTCCGCGGCGTGCGCGTGCCCGCGGAGGCGCGGCTGGGGGCGGAGGGGGCCGGGATGAAGCTGGCACTCTCCACCCTGGACGTCTTCCGGGGCACGGTGGGGGCCGCGGCGCTGGGCATGGCGCGGCGCGCGCAGGACGAGGCGGTGGCGTACGCGAAGGGGCGCAAGCAGTTCGGCGCGCCGCTCGCGGAACTGCCCGCCGTGCAGGGGCTGCTCGCGGACAACGCGGTGGACCTGGAGGCGGCCACGCTGCTCGTCCACAAGGCGGCGGCCACCAAGGACGGCGGGGCCGAGCGCGTCACCTACGAGGCGGCGGTGGCCAAGCTGTTCGCCACGGAGGCGGCCCAGCGGGTGGTGGACCGCGCGCTGCAGGTGCACGGCGGCAACGGCGTGGTGCGCGGCTTCGCCGTGGAGCGGCTGTACCGGGACGTCCGCGCGCTGCGCATCTACGAGGGGGCGTCCGAGGTGCAGCGGCTCGTCATCGCCCGCGCGCTGCTCAAGGGGTAGCCGTCCCCGCGTCCGCCGCAGGGGGCGCCTTGTAGACGGGGTCCATCATCACCCCGCGGATGTCCTTGCGCAGCACGGGCGTCAGCGTGCTTGCGTCCAGCGTGTAGTCCGGCCGGTCCCCGAGCAGCAGGTAGGCCCCGTCCGGCAGCCGCCCGCCGTACGGGGCGAGGTGCTCGCTCATCACCTCCGCGCTCAACCGGGAGAAGCGGTAGGGCTTGCCGGCGGAGTTCCGCAATTCCGTCCCATTGACCAGCAGCACCCGGATGCCGCCGCGGGACTCCACCGTGAGGGTGTCGCCCGGCAGCGCCCGGGCCACCCGCAGCTGCGGGAAGGGGGATTGCGACAGCACCATCACCACGGCGCCGCGCTCCACGGGGAAGTCGCACTCCCCGGTGTAGACGTGGACGAACTCCCCCTTGCGCACCAGCGGGTGCAGTTGCCCGGTGCGCACCACCGTCCCCTGCCTCACGCACTCCGCGTGGGTCGCCATCCCCGCCATCCCCGCCACCACCGCCCACATCCTCCCAAGGCCTCGCACGTTCATGACTCCCGGCTCCACTCGGCCCACTTGCCCTTGTACTGGGACGCGCGCTGCAGCGTCTCCTTCAACGCGGCGAGCGCCACGGTGTTCCCGTCCTGCGCGTAGCCCTGCAGTTTCTCCTTGGCCGCCGGGATGCGGCGGAGGAACTCCGCCACCGCCTCTGCCGACAACTTCGGCACGTACATCCCGTAGCCCAATTGCTCCAGGTAGCGGGCGTTGAGTGTCTGCTCGAACTGCCCGACCACCGGCACGGACAGCAGCGGCTTGCGCAGGTACACCGCCTCGCTCATCAGCGTGAAGCCGCCGCCCGCCACCACCCCTCGCGCCGTGCGGAGGTCCTCCACGAAGCGCTCCTCGCTGAAGGGCAGGTAGGTGAGGTTGTCCTCCACCACGGGCTCGGCCAAGCCGCGACGCAGGCCGTAGATGCGGCACGGCAGCCGCGTCTGCCGGAGGATGTGTGGGAGGTCCGTGTTGGACTCGGAGGTGGTGTAGACCACCAGGTGCTCGCCCGCCTCCGCGCGTGCGGCCAATATCTCCGGCCGCAGGATGGACGGCACCAGCGTGGTGCGCTCCTTGCGCACCCGCGGGAAGAAGAAGCTGGTGACCAGGTAGTGGAAGCAGCCCGGCAGCTTCCCCTTCACGATGGAGCGGATGAGCTCGAAGTTCCCCTCGAACCCCGCGAGCACCTCCGGCGGGTGCTCGCAGCGGTTGATGACCTGCATGTTGTCCACGCTCACCACGGGGACGCGCAGGTTCTTCCCCACGTAGAAGGCGAAGGACTCGAAGTCGCTCACCACCACGTCCGGGCGGAAGCGGCGAACCAGGTCCAGGTAGGTACGGACGTTGTGCGGCCAGCCCCGCAGCGCCCCCTTCGCGTTCTCCACGAAGGTGCGGACGTTCCGCACCGCGTTGTGCTCGTACTGGATGGTGAGGCCCCAGATGGGGTGGACGTTGGGGAAGCGGGCCGCCAGGAACGGCTGCGCTCGCCCCGAGGCCACCACCTGCACCTCATGGGACTTCACCAACTCCTCGAGCAGCACGCGCGAGCGGATGGCGTGCCCCATGCCCTCGCCCACCACCCCGTAGAGGATGCGCATGGGCCGTAACCTTAATAGGGTCTGCGTCCCCATGTCCCAACCCCACGGACTCCTCCGCGCAGCCGGCCTCGGCCTGGGCGCCGCCCTGTTCTTCGGCGGACTGGGGACGCTCTCGCTGGGGGCGCGCAGCGCGCTCACCACGGTGGACTGCGCGGCGCTGTCGGAGGCCGAGTGCGCGCTCGCGTCCGACCTGCGGCGGGACGAACTGCGGCTGTACCTGCCGGAGGGGGCCGCGCTGGTGATGCTGTCCGCGGCGGTGTTCCTGGGCCTGCGCAAGCTGGACAAGAGGGAGAAGACGCCATGACACTCGACCCACACGCGCTGCCCGAACGGCTCAACCTGGTGGAGCCGTTCCTGCTCTGGCAGGTACCCGGGCGGGAGAACGCCCCGGCGCTCATCACGGACGCGCGCACCGTCACCTACGGGGAGCTGGCAGACGCCGTGCACCGCGCCACCGCCGTCTTCAAGTCTGCCGGACTGCTGCCCGAGCAGCGCGTCCTGCTCATGCTGCCGGACGTCCCCGAGTTCGCCTCCGCTTGGTTCGCCACGGTGAAGGCCGGGGGCGTGGCCTGCGCCATTAACCCGGAGCAGAAGCCCGAGGACGTCCGCTACTACCTGAACTACACGCGGGCGCGGCTGCTGGTGGTGCACGCCTCGGCGCTGCCGCTGGTGGAGCCGGTGCTCGCGGACTGCCCGCTCCTGGCGAAGGTGCTGGTGGTGGGCGGCGAGCCGGGGCGGCACCTGCGGTACGAGGCGGCGCTGGAGGCGGCCACCCCGGACACCTCCGTCTTTCCCTCGCACCGGGACGACGCGGCGGTGTGGCTCTTCACCTCCGGCAGCACCGGGCAGCCCAAGGCCGCGGTGCACAAGCAGCACGACTTCGTCTTCAACGCCCTCAGCTTCGGCCTCCCGGTGCTGGGCTACACGGCCGCGGACCGCTGCCTGTCCGTGCCGCGGCTGGCCTTCGGCTACGCGCTGGGCACCAACCTGCTCTTCCCGCTCATGGCGGGGGCCGCCGCCATCCTCTTCCCGGAGAAGCCCACCCCGGAGCGGCTGTGCGAGCAGGTGACGCGCCACCGCCCCACCTTCCTGACCTGCGTGCCCACCTTCCTCAACCAGGTGGCCCAGTCCGCGGTGGCGAAGCAGACGGACTGGTCCGGGGTGCGGCTGGCGGTGAGCGCCGGCGAGGCGCTGCCGGCGGAGCTCTATTACCGCTGGATGGCGGCAACGGGCGTGGAGGTGCTGGACGGCATCGGCTCCGCGGAGATGTTCCACATCTTCATCACCAACCGCGTGGGGGACGTGAAGCTGGGGAGCCTGGGCCGCGTGGTGGAGGGCTACGAGGCGAAGGTGTGCGACGACGCGGGGCGCGAGCAGCCCCACGGCGACATCGGAACGCTGTGGATCCGCGGGGACTCCATGGCGCTCGAGTACTGGCAGCAGCACGACAAGAGCAAGGCCGCCTTCCGCGGAGACTGGTGCGTGTCCGCCGACACGTTCTACCGGGACACGGAGGGCTACTTCTATTTCTGCGGCCGCGGGGATGACCTGCTGAAGGTGGGTGGCAAGTGGGTCTCGCCGCTGGAGGTGGAGGGGGCGCTGCTGCGCCACCCGGCCGTGGCGGAAGCGGCCGTGGTGGGCTTCAAGGACGCGGACGGGCTGGAGAAGCCGCGCGCGTACTGCGTGCTGAAGCCGGGGACGGCGCCGGACGAACTGCTCGAGGAGGTGCTCCGGGCCCATGTGCGCGCGCTGCTGGAGCCCTACAAGGCGCCGCGGAAGGTGACGTTCCTGGACGCCCTGCCCCGCAGTGACCGCGGCAAGGTGCTGAAGGGGCAGCTGCGGTGACGCGCGCCGCGCACGTCTCCTGGGAGGCGGCGAAGCGGCTCGCGGAGGCCGGCGCGGTGGCGCTGCTCCCCGTGGGCAGCACCGAGGCGCACGGCCCGCACCTGCCGCTGTCCGTGGACGTCCTCATCGCGGAGGCAGTGGCGGAGCGCACGGCGGCCCGGCTGGAAGCGGCGGGCCGCCGCGCGGTCATCTTTCCCGCCCTCAGCTACGGCGTCACCGCGTTC